>CAMYJY010000327.1 GCA_947258835.1 uncultured Pirellulales bacterium | reverse complement strand
CAGCACCCCATGACGGGCCTGCGTAAAATTCACCAACTGCTCGAGCACGGGAACGGTGGAGGTGTTGAGGATGGAAGAAATCATGTTTTTCTCGTGAGCTCTGGGCATCAACGGCAGGGTCCCAACGGATCAATTTTGCAATTTTTATGCCAGGTTTGGCAAACCTGGTTGGGGTTCGCAATTTACTCCTGTTTTGCCACAACTACGCGGACTTACCTAGCTTCCCAGCGGCAAAATCTGCCGTCGCTAGCGGCAGATTGTGCCGATTCATGGTTGTCGGCTGAGCGACGGTGGCCCCGTCCGCAGCGCCAAAAGACTTCGCGCGAGGGGCCAAACCATAGGTTTTCAATTTACCGCTCAGCGTACGCACACCAATTCCCAAGGCCGCGGCCGTTTTGGCTCGATGCCCCTGAAAATGTTCCAGCGTGGCGATAATCATCTCCCGTTCCACGTCCTCTAGGCGGGACCCCACGGGCAGGCCCATGGGGCCGTCCGGGTCGGCGGCATCCGGGGCTGCTTCCAGCCAGGGCTGCAGCTCGGCTGCTGTAATCGGATTCCCATCACTGAGCACACAAGCCCGGGTGACGATGTTTTCTAATTCGCGCACATTCCCTGGCCAATGATAGTTGGCAAACAGGGTCCGCGTATCTGCTGCCAGTGGGCCGCACGGCCGACCCAGTCGCTGGGCGGCGCGCGCCAAAAAGTGATCGGCCAACAGGTGCACATCCTCCCCGCGCTCACGGAGTGGAGGGAGCACCAGGGGCACCACGGCCAAGCGATAATAGAGATCTTGTCGAAATCGTCCGGCCGCCACTTCCTCCGGCAGATCGCGATTGCTGCTGGCCAGCACCCGGACGTCGGCCACCCGCGTGACGCTGCATCCCACGCGTTCAAAGGTGCGTTGCTGCAGCACCCGCAGCAGTTTGGCCTGCAGGGGCGGGTCAATTTCCGTGACTTCATCCAAGAAAATCGTGCCACCGGCCGCCAATTCAAAACGTCCCACACGTTCGTCAAACTCGCTCTCGGTCAGCTGCGGCGAGAGCGCGGGGCAGTTGAGACTAACCATTTCGCCCGCGGAGCGCAGGCTGAGCTGATGGATGGCGCGGGCGACCAGCTCCTTGCCCGTGCCGCTTTCGCCGCAGATCAGCACTGTCTCGTCGGTGGGAGCGACTTGTTGCAGGCGTTTCCGCAATTGCTGCATGGCCGGACTGTGGCCCACCATGCCCAAATCCAGGTCCGCCGCGGACGCTGGGTTCCCCACCTGAGGACCTGGCTCGGGAGCCAGCAGTTTTCCGCGCCACACTGCCCGCGCGACCAGTTGTTCGAGTTGGCTGGCGTCAAAAGGTTTTTCCAAATAATCAAAAGCACCACAGCGCATCGCTTCCACCGCCGAGCTAATGGTCGCGTGCGCGGTCACCATCAACACTTGGACGCGCAGTCGCAGTTGGTTGATCTGCCGAATGAATTCCAGTCCATCCATGCCCGGCATCTGCAAATCGGTAATCACCACGTCGTAAGTTTCCGCTTGCAAATGGGCCAAGGCCTCCACAGCACTCGCGAGGCAATGCACTTGGTAGCCTGCTTGGCGCAGGACATCGGCCACCGACTCGCGTGCCGCGGCGTGGTCGTCGACCACCAGGATGCGGCCGGTTTCGGAATGTGGAACAGGAGAATTCATGCCGCCATTCCCAGCGCGCGTGGACGGGGGAGGTGGATGGTGAAAGCAGCGCCCCCTTCCGGACAATTGGTGGCGACAACGCGTCCGCCATGGGCTGCGGCAATCCGCTGAACAATTGCCAATCCGAGGCCGGTACCCGTCGATTTGGTGGTAAAGAAGGGGTCAAATATTTTCGGCAATTGTTCTTCCGCCAGTCCTGGTCCGCTATCGGCGATCTCCAACTCAAATCCCTGGGGGCCATCCCAGGCCGTGATCACCAATTCGCCGCCGGTCTGCATCGCCTCCAGGGCATTGAGCATCAGATTGAGCACGGCCCGCCGCAACATTTCGCGATCGGCACTGACTTGGGTGGTGGGCGCTACGTCCAGCAGCACCTGGATGGCCTGGGCGTCCAGCTGGGGGCCGATGGCCTCACAGACTTCATCCAACAGTTCCCGCACGGAGAACAAGTGCCACTGGGTACGCCGACACCCGCGCCGCCTCAGCAGCGCCGCATTCGCGTCTTTCCTCGCAGTAGCGTGCGATGGCAGGCGCGCTGGTTCCCCAGTGATGATGGAACCGAACGCATTGGCATCATCGACTCCGGCGTCAACATCGTCAT
>CAMYJY010000326.1 GCA_947258835.1 uncultured Pirellulales bacterium | reverse complement strand
AAAAAGTACGTCCCATTGTAAGCCGTGCCCCACACGGGAGGGTGCGGGTAGTGCGCGGTCAACCAAAACCGTAGGTAATACAACAGAGTGGCAGCACCCACCACATACCAGGTGCGGTAGCGGGCAAACGGCAACAGCGGCACCACCCAGCACCAATACCAGGGGTTTTGGGTGGGGGAGGTCAACCAAAACCAGGCCAGTGTCAACATCGCCGCGCGGCACCACCGCCGCGGATCCACCTGACCTGCGGCGCGCCAAGCCAGCACACAGGCCAAGCAGACAAAACCTCCCCCCGTGATCAGACGCGCTAAGCGGAAAGTGTCAGCTTTCCATTGCTGAGACAAGCCTTTTCCCTGCTGCGCGGACGGCTGGGGACTTTGGAAGCGGTCGAGCAAGGCCGTACCACGGCGGACCCAGGTTTCGGCCATGTCGGCGGGTACCACCACAAACCAAGGTTGTTTGTCCGCTGGTATCTGCACAGTGGATCGCAAATTTTCCAACACGACCATAAAGATCAAGTCATTCATTTCCCACTGCTGCAAAAATTTGCGAATGCCGGCCGCCGGTTCCGTGGTGGGTTCCGGAACGGGCGGGGACAATTTTTGTGATGGCTGCTCGGGAGTGGCCGCTAAGGAGGCGGTGGGTACGGCCGCAGGGACGGACGTGGGCAGCAGTGGACCCACCAGCGGGGATAGCAGCAGCCAGCAGAGCCCCCCACACCAACCGACTCCCAGCAAGGCCGAAACCCGTCCCGCACGCCGCCACCACAGTGCCGCAAACAGGGGCAGCAACACGAGTGGGTAGAGTTTGGCACCTACCGCCAGCGCTAAATCGAATCCAGATGTCCTCCATTGGCAAACTCTTTGAGCACCAGCGGACACCAGCCGTAGGCCAAACTCCAGCCCGGATGAACACCCGTCTGCCGCACCAGTTGCATCACCACCAGCAGCGTTGCCAAGTCCAACAGCACCAGCAGCACCTTCATCGTGAGCACACGCGAAAATGTCGACGCTTGGTCTGGGGTCATGACGGCGGCCAGAGCGAATACTGCTTGGCTGACGGGGGGATAGGGAGAGGGTAATTCCGCATAGTGGATCCGACCGAGGCTCTCCGCCAGGGAGGCGCTCCGGGCCCGCAGGGACACCAAGGCACCAAGTTGCCGGTCTGCCGGAGCAGCGGTGGCCGCTGGCAACACCTCTTGGGGCGCGTAGCGGTAGGGGCTGACTCCGGCGGTGACGACCGCACCGTCCCAGAGGTACCGGTAGAGATCGATTTCGTGCATCGGTACCGAGGGCAACATCAGCAGGCGAAACAGGGCTGAGCTGGCCAAAATACCCAGGGACAGTTGCCGCCCTGCCGGCCTGCGGACGACCAGCCACAGGGCAGCCCAGTAGCAGACAAAGGCCAGGAAAAACAAACCCAGCATGACCAAGGTCGGCTGCTCGGTCGTCGGTACCTCCGCTTGAAAGCGAAAGCTCAGCGCCGTCAACATCCCGTAACAAATGCAGCTGATGCCAGCCAGCCCCAGCAGCAGGCGGGAATTTGTTCTAGCAGTGAGGTTTTTTAAAACGGGTTTGTTTCCAAAGTCCATATTTGGCAATCGTGTAGAGAATCTGACCGCCCGCCAACAGAGTTCCCCGCAGGGTACCACTGATTTTGCTGGCCCCGATGCGTCGGCGATAGTTGACGGGGATTTCTTGGACGCGGAGGCCCGCCTTGGCGGCCTTGATTTGCATCTCCACGGTCCAGCCAAAATTGGTGTCGCACATCTCCAGCCCGCGGAGCTGGGCGTACCCGATCGCCCGAAACGGGCCCAGATCCGTGTACTGGACTCCAAACAACAGCCGCATCAGGCCACAGGCCAATTTATTTCCATACAGGCTTTGCGGTGGCATGGCCCCCGGTTCTCGCGCACCGAGCAGGCGCGATCCCAATACGAAATCGGCCTGATCGTTGAGAATGGGTTGGGCCAGCGCGGGGAGTTGCTCCGGGTAGTCGCTGTAGTCGGCATCGAGAAAGACAATCACCTCCGGTGTCGGTCGGCCGGCCGTGATTTGGCGCTGGAGTTCCTCCCATCCAGCCAAGCAGGCCGCACCGTAGCCTCGCTGCGGCTC
>CAMYJY010000325.1 GCA_947258835.1 uncultured Pirellulales bacterium | reverse complement strand
CCGGCCCCCCCAGCCGCTGCCCGCGCCCCTGGACCAGTCGGTCCAGCAATTCACGGGGGATAACATCTTCTCCCGCAGCGGCCGGACCACGGGCGGCCGGCAGATCGAGCTGCTGGGGTCTCAGCTCGGGCACTACCACAACTTTGTCCGGTTGGCCGAGGCGAATTATTTTCAGTTCGAGCGGTTGGTCCTTCCCCGCGCGCACCAGTTGCTGGAGCGTGGCCATGTCATGCACGGCCTCGCCTCCGGCACGGAGAATGATGTCGTGCTGGCCGAGGCCGGCCTTCTCTGCTGGGCTGTTGGGTAGCACCTCCTCCACCACCACCCCCATGTTCTCCGCCAATTGCAAATGGGTCCTCAGGACGGCACTGGCAACACTGCGACCTCGCATCCCAATCCAATACACGTCTTCCTGCACCACACGAATCTGAGGTTCGGTAGCCAGCGGGGCGGACTCTTGGCCGTCTCCATCAGGGGCAATTCGCACAATGGGACCTTCCAAGTCCGCGTCCGCGGCGTGCAGGGGTGGCTGTGTTTCCGCACAGGCGGCTACCACCAAGACCATGGAAATCACTAGGATCGCATCCCAAACTTCCGCACATTTTTTCATGATCACCAGCTCCTTATGCTTTTAAAAAACTGAAACTGAAAACGAGGCCTCCATGAAGCCGGTAAAGCCCGAGAAAACAGTCCCCGTTTCCACACCGCGGCGGCTCATCAAGAAACCTGGTTGAGAGGCGGATGGAGTGGGCTTTTCCGGCCCAAACCGGCTCGCATAGGGCAGACGTGTTTTCACTTTGAGTAAAAAACTAGCGCCGTGCGGGCTCTGGCCGGGCAAAATCAACCCGCGCCCGTGGCAGGCGGCGGAGGTAAGCCCACAGACCCACACCCACTACGCAGAGTACCAAACTAATGTTCTGAGAAATACTTAAACCGGTCCCAAATACGGCTGCTTCATCAACGCGGACAATCTCGAGCAGAAATCGTGTCAGTGGATACAGCGTGAGCAACAGCGCAGTGACTTCCCCTTCGCGACGTCGGTAGGGATAGAAGTTCCACAGGACCCAGGCCAGCAGGCCGGCATTGATGGCGCTGTAGATCTGAGTTGGATGTACGGGCAGACTGCGTGGTTGAATTTCCGCCGCGGGAATCTCGAGCGTGTCTCCACGGGCCGTCTCCACGATCAGGGGCAAGTGGCGATGGTAGGCCTCCAAGAGGGCATTCGAAATTTCCGCAGGCTCGGCTCCATTGATACGCAGCACCTGGCTGCCAACAGTCAAACCCGCCCGGGCAGCCGCCGGGTCCACGCGTGTTACTACCGGTAAAAAACTTTGTTGCTCGCGCAAACTCAAGCGACCAACGGGAGCGGCCACATACTCTGTTCGGCGGCACTGCCGCCCTGGCTGGGTTTGGCGGTGCTGCTGCCCTGGCTGGGTTTGGCGGTGCTGCTGCCCGGCGCCAGTTCAAAACCGAACATCCGTCCGGTGACAATCTGCTCGACGTACACCATGCTGGCGTCCGGAAAGGTGACGGCCCAGGGGTCGTTCGATTCGCCCCCATAGCAACACCCGTTCAGCAAGCAGCCCAGGCGACCGCAGGCCAAACCAACCAGCAAACTGGGGGCAATCAAATCGGCCAAGGCCAGCGGTGGCAAGTGCCGCTGGCGGACAAAATAAAAGAAGGCCACGCAGGCCCCCAAAAACGCCCCATACACCACCAGTCCACCCTCGGTGAATTTGAGCATGGCGAGTAGGGTGTCGGTCCAGGTGTCCAGCTGAAAACGCGCATCCCAATACTCAATGACGTAAAACAAGCGGGCGCCAAGGATGCCACAGATAAACATGCCGCAGGTCAGTGAGAGAATCACGTCGGGGTTCAGGTTCCGCGCGCGGGCGCGTCGCACGGCCAACCAAATGCCCGCCAGCGATCCCACCAGAACCATCACGCCATAACCGCGAATCGGCAAACCTGCGGCAAACATATGTGGCAAGAAGATGCCTGCCACAGCCAACAGCAACAGCCCCGGCAGATAGCCCCAGGCCGCGGCGGCCCGGCCTTGCCGCCGCTGCCAGCACCAGATTGTCGCAAACAGAGTTGCCAGCCCGCACAACAGGAGCGTACTGGCCGTGCAGCCGCCCCACACCGGGCTCTGCAGCCACTGGAGAGGTATTCGAAACAGCTCGGTACGCATAGCGGAAACAGTTAAGGGAAAATGAACGAAACATCTACTGGCTGAAGTCGGCAGGACTGAAGTTTCGTGAGCGACGGACTGACGTCCAGCGCTCACTCGATGCATCATGAAAATTGCACGGCAGCATTTTGACAGATTCAGCCCTGGGGTGCCACTGCTGGCTTGTCCCAATCTTGTTCGGTACAAGATTTGCCATGGGTGGCACCCAACGCTGGTAACGATTTTCCTCAGTGCGGCAGAACCCGCCCCCGGCTCGATCGGGGGCCTGCCCTCGACTCGATCGGGGGGCAGCCGGCCAGCGAGCTACCGCTCGGAAATACTGGCCTGCCTCTGTGAAGCTCCAGCGCCGAGAAAATAACACGAAGAGCGCGAAGGATACACGAAGGAATCCAGCGCCGAGAAAATAACACGAAGAGCGCGAAGGATACACGAAGGAATGAAATAACGAAGCCTTTGCTGCCATCCTGCAAGTGCTCGCAGGCAGCTTGGAGGAGCCCCACTCACGACCAACCTCGATGGCCTAGCCGATCGTGCGAAAGATCGTCGCCACCCTTCGTGCTACGAACGATCAAAATCTTTGCATTCCCGCCTCCGCGGGAATGACGGGCTTAAATTGCAGTGCATCAAATAGAACCACAGCGAACGCGACGACGAAGAGAGTGTTATTTTTCGTTCGTTGTTTCCGTTGTTTCGTCGTGGTTCAAAATTCTCGGCAAACAACCTCCGGGCAGACGTATCATGGAAGGCCCAACGGAAGCGGGCCACTGTCTTCCGAGCTCGCCTTGGTCGACGGCACTGCCGCCCTCGCATCGGCTGGCGGCCTGCCCTCTAAGCGGTGGGGCCGATGGTATGGTTATCGATCAAACGCGTGGTCCCTACCCGTGCGGCGAGGACTACGACGGCTCCACTTCGATCTCCGCTGCCGCCAGGAATTGGTGGAGGCGATCCCGGATCACCGCAGCCCGCGTTTCCCCCCCCACATAAAGTTGTTCTGCCAACTGAAGGGCTTGCCACAACTGGGCTGCTTGCCTGCGCGCAGCGCCCGTGAGGTACGCATTCCGCGAGCTCATCGCCAGGCCATCGGCTTCACGGACGGTGGGCTCGACACAGATTTCGACAGGGACATTCAGATCACGGACCAACTGCTGCACGACCAAACTCTGCTGATAATCCTTGTGACCAAAATAAGCACGATCCGCTGCTACGATATTGAGCAGTTTCAGCACCACAGTTGCCACACCACAAAAATGCGTGGGCCGTGCTGCACCCTCCCAAGATCGACTGGCCGCAGCAACTTCCACAGAGGTATCAAAATCCGGGCCATACATCTCAGCCGCCGGAGGCGTAAACACGAGCCAACATCCCACCGCTGCCAGCTGACGCAAGTCTTGCTCCAAGGTACGAGGGTACTGGGCCAAGTCTTCCTGCGGTCCAAACTGG
>CAMYJY010000324.1 GCA_947258835.1 uncultured Pirellulales bacterium | reverse complement strand
CTCGGCCCCCGCGTTTTCCGCCCCCTGCAAACGCTGCACGATTTGTCGAGCAGCCGCCGTATCGCTGTCCACGTAAAAAATTTTGCCCAGTTGCGGCAAACCACCAGCCGCCGCGGAGGTGGCCCGCGGCCGCTGGTGCAACTCCAGTTGTGCTGTCGCTGTGGTATCCATGAGTGCAGACTATCGCGGGAACTGGGGGAGCCATGGGCGTGGCAGGCGGACTTCGCTGCCGAGGCGCAAGACGAGATTTTCGGCGGGATCCCAAGTCCGACGGGCATAGATGGGCAACAGTTTTTCATTGGCCCGATAGTATCGTTTTACGTTTTTCGGGGGGGACTCAAACAGGTCCGCGATGCGGCTGACGGTAAACACCAGCTGTCGATCGTAGGGTTCAATGGAGAGCAGCACCTCATCTCCCAGTTGGTATTGATCGACGCGGCGCTGGGGGATGTAAATCACCGCCTCCAGGGACGCGTCCTCCAGGATCTCGACCAAGGGTTCTGAAACATCTGCATACTCCCCGGTGTACCGTAGCGTCCGGACAACACGACCGTTCGCGGGCGCCCGTACCTGTCCCAGCAAGATCAGATCGCGGAGACGACGCATTTCCGCTTGCAGCGTTTCGAGGCGAATCAGATGGGGTTGGATCTGATCCGGCAGCGTGGTGCTTTCCGGGTGTTGCTCACCAAGCCGTTTTTTTAGCTCGCGGACGGCCGTGCGGAGCTTCCGCACCTTGGCTTCTTGTCCTTGGGCGGCATAGGTAACTTCTGCCAACCGGTCTGCGGGGAGGGCCTGCTCCGCGGCGGCGGCCTGCGTGCGCGTGAGCTTTTGCCTCAGATCGGCGAGTTGGGCGTTTTCTTGGAGCAATTCGCCCCACAGCTCATAGTATTCCGCGCTCGCTTTGCGGCTGTGATCCTGACGTGCCTGAACTTGCCAGGTTAGCTGCGCCAGCTCGGCCTGCAGCGTGGCTTGGGCCAGCCGCTGCTCGTCAGCAAGCTGCTCCAGGCGTTGGCGCAGCTCGAGGTTTTCCAGGGTCATGAGTAGTTCGCCCTGGTTGACCAGACTGCCCGCACGGACATGAACAGTACGTACCACACCCTGCCACGGCGCGGAAACATCCAACACGCGTCCTTGGATGGTGCCATAGGCCTGGTAGGCGAAGCACGTGGTCCAGACGAAATACCCTACAGCCAGCGGACACAACAGCAGCAGCGTGCCGACGAAGAAACGACCCTTGGGTCTTTTGGGCAGTGGCTTGGGTTCCGCTGGAGCAGCACCGGCTGCGCTGCCGCGCCGAGAGGCTGCGCACTCGGTGGAAATTGCGGAAAACCACCTCCCGGCTTGGCCCCGGCGGGTTGCTGGGGATCTTTCCCGAAATTGGTGTCTTTCCCAACATTGGCGGGATTTTTACTGGCGTTCATATTTCCGTGGCGGCGGTCGCGTAGTGAATTTAGCAGGGCAGCCAACATGGCACTCAGCCAGCACCATCAGTTGGCTGGACGCATAGTCCATCTGCTTCTATGCGACCGAGGAATTTATGCCGCTAGGCAGGTTGGCACCTGCCGCGGATTGCCCACAAATTCCTTGTTCAAGGTTAGCTCGCTATTGGCACTCAGAAATGGCAAAAAAGGTCCGGACGGGTTTGTGTCCGAGGCCCCGACCTGGCTGGCGGCAAACGCCTTGCGACCGTTACAATTAGCCGCCGGACGTGCGCGGGCGTCCGGCTGAGGCCGGGTAGGGGGTAGCCCAGGTTGGCGGAGCCTACCTGGGCGGCGCAGCCGCCGGAGGTTGCCTTACCGCACGGAACAATGCGGTGCTACGCATTATGCCGCATCTGCGTCTTTCGACTAAAAAACAAACAACTTACAACGTTCAGAGAGAGTCACCATGAGTTCCACATCTCAGCAGTCAAAACGACCGCGTATTGGTTTCGTATCCACCCGGATTGCGGGCACCGATGGCGTTTCCTTGGAAATCGAAAAATGGGCCCGCGTGCTGGAGGAGATTGGTTTTGATTGTTATTACTTGACGGGCGACTCCGACCGCCCCGCCAACCGCACGGCACGGATCGAGGAGTTGCACTTTAACCATCCGGCCATCCACGAAATCAGCACGGTCGCCTTTAGCACCGAGCTGCGGACCAGCAAACTCACCAACGACATCCTCAACTACAGCCGCCTCATTCGAGAGCGACTGGAAGCCGCCTTGGAGCAGCTGGATATCCACGTCATCGTGGCGGAAAATGCGCTGACCATTCCCATGAACATCCCCCTGGGGCTGGCCATTGTCCAGCTCGTACAACAAACGGGGGTGGCCTGCGTGGCCCACCATCATGACTTCTTCTGGGAGCGAGACCGTTTTCTCATCAACGCCGTGGACGACTTCCTGTCCGCGGCCTTTCCACCCTCCCTACCACAAATTCAGCATGTGGTCATCAACAGCCTGGCCGGTCAAGAGTTCAGCCGGCGCACCGGACAGTCCTGTCGGATCATTCCCAACGTGATGGATTTTGAGAACTCACCTCCGCCACCCGACGAGCACGCACAGAAATTTCGCCGGGCCATTGGCCTGCAAGATGAGGACTTGCTGCTGTTGCAGCCGACGCGGGTGGTCGAGCGGAAGGGTATCGAACATGCCATTGAACTGTGTCGGCGCCTGGATCCGCAGCGGGCCAAGCTGGTCATCAGCCACGAATCGGGAGATGAGGGGGGGGGCTACAAAAAACGGATTCTCGAATTTGCCGAGATGCTGGGCGTGTCGTTGTATTTCGTGGATGATTTTATCGCCGACAAACGCGGTACGGCCCCGGATGGCACGCCCCAATTCCTACTCGGGGATGCCTTTTACGCGGCCGATTTCGTGACCTACCCTTCCGAGTACGAGGGCTTTGGGAATGCCTTCCTGGAGGCGGTTTACTACCACCGCCCAGTGCTGTGCAATCGGTATTCTATTTATCGCACCGACATCGAGCCCTTT
>CAMYJY010000323.1 GCA_947258835.1 uncultured Pirellulales bacterium | reverse complement strand
GGCAATTTTGGGCTGTTTGTTGGTCAACCAGCAGTTTGCCCTGGCCCCTTACCTGTGGCTGGCAATGGTCATTACTGGGGGCAGTTGGGCCGTGATGATTCCCGCCAAGTTGACCGAGGGCCATCTGGAAGATCACACGCCCCTCCGCTGCGGCATGATGGTGGCCGGCGCGGTGCTGGGGCTGTGGGCCTGGGGCTTGGCGGATACGCTCGTCCTGCAATTTGCCGTTTCTCCAGACGACTCCGTGCTGCCGGCCGAGACCTTCACGGCGGATGTGCTGGGCATGACCACCGATGCCAACATCGTGCAGCAATTTCAGCAAGGGGCGGTCCCACTGCCCCTGTCGGTGGCCACGGCTTATTTTGCCTTTCTGTTTGTCCTGCTACGCTGGTGGCGATTGGCCGAGTATGCCCGGCCCGTACGGGTTAGCCTGTGGTCCGTGCTCGTGTGTGCGGGGACCGGGTATCTGCTGACCTGGGTGTGGTGGTTCCCCCAACCCTTGGGGGCCGTGCTGGCCGCCAGTATGGCCTTTGCCGTGCAGCTGGCCAGCCCCTGGATGCCACCCAGCCGTCGGCTTGCATTGGCCGAGACGGGAGCGTGAAATGAAAACTTGCCGGAGATCCCAGCGTGTACCAGGCCCAGGTGATGTCACCAGCTTGCTGGTGGGAGGGCTGGCAGTGTTCGGTTTCTGTGTGGCGCTGCTGTTTTCCGGATTCACCGGTTGTCTACCACACGCCGCGGAGCTCTCGTCGGCTGCTGCTGACCGCGATCCGCCGTCGCCAAATGTAGTTCCTGCGGTCGATCCGCTCTGGGAAGAAATTACCGCTCCCCGCATTCGGCTGGCTGCTACCAGTCTTGGGGAAGAGAAAACCCCAGCCTCGGCAACCGGCGACAAGCCACGCCCTGAGTGGTTGGAAGCGGCAGTCGATGTTGCCAGGCCCGTGGAATCGCCGGTGGCAGGGTCGCAGGAACATCACGGAGATACGGGAGCCGTTGCTCGTCAAGTTGTCACTTCGGATCCGTTCAGTACGCTCGAGGAGTGTTATGGCCAACTCGAATTGCCCGTGCGGGCGGCGGTAGCCCAGCGCCTGCGATCGTTGACTGGCTGGGATTTGTCCCACGATTTGGTCGACATGCACCTCGAGCTCGATGATATCTTTCGCAAAATTTGCCGCGACGATTTTATCGAACGGACCCAGCACGATTTTGGTGAAATGCAGCGTGTGCATCTCTTGTTGGAATTTACTCCAGCGGTCGATCAGTGCTTGCGGGAGACAGCCGTCAACCACATCCGCAGCCGACGTGTGCGCACCATCGCGGGGGGCGGTGTGCTGACACTTTCGGTAGTGGCCGTGTTGTACGGATTACTAAAACGGATCAAACCGAAAACGAGGCCTCCATGAAGCCGGTACAGCCCGAGAAAACAGCCCCCCTTTCCGCACCGCGGCCCCTCACGAAGAAACCTGGTTGAGAGGTGGATGGAGTGGGCTTTTGCGGCCCAAACTGGCCAGCACCAAGCGTACCTATTTTCACTTTAAGCAAAACGGTTCCCTGGAAAACGGAAGCATGGCTGAAGAGATCCATCCCGATGTCCTGCTGGTCCAAGAAATCCGCCAGGGAAAACCGGCTGCGTGGAATCGGTTGATTGCGCAGTACGAGGGTCGTCTGCTGGCCTTTGTGGAGAGTCGCTTGGCATACGGCGTGCGGGGCCGCCGGGCGGCGAGTGAGGATGTGGTGCAGGAGACTTTCATCGGGTTTCTCACGAGTTTGCCGAATTACGATACCCGTCGACCGCTCGAGAGTTGGCTGTTTTCCATTGCTGCCCACAAACTCACCGACTACTTGCGGCGCGAGGGGCGACGGCCGGCCATTCCGTTTTCCAATCGAGCGAACTCCAGCGGGGGCTCGTGGGAACTGGTAGGCCCGGCGCAGCGGGCCAGCACGATCGTCCGCAGTGGCGAGCGACGTGACCTGGAGGAGGACGTGCTGGCCCAGGCCCTGGGGCAGCAGATTCAGCGCTGGCGGGCAGC
>CAMYJY010000322.1 GCA_947258835.1 uncultured Pirellulales bacterium | reverse complement strand
TGACGGTAAGTGGCGCTGGGAATGACGGTAAGTGGCGCTGGGAATGACGGTAAGTGGCGCTGGGAATGACGCAGGAAATCCTTTTCTGCTGGGAGAAATTATTACCAGCGCTGGGGGCCACCCGGCTGATAGTCAATGTGCCCCATGCCACCAACGGGAGCGCCTGCGGGACGCTCCCGTTGGCCTGCGGCCGCACCGCTAAGCGGCCATCAAAACCTCGTCGGCGGGGTCCTGGACGGGTTCGCCCCAAACCTCTTCCTCGGCCGGCACCGGACTATCAACCACATACTCCGACAACTCGGCACTGCGCACGGGGTGCTGCAATTTGGCAACCGCTTTGGCTTCAATCTGCCGGACACGCTCACGCGTTACCTTAAAGATGCGGCCCACCTCTTCCAGGGTGTAGCAATAACCATCTGCCAACCCATAGCGGAGGCGCACGATTTCCCGTTCACGATACGTCAACGTCTTCAGCAACTCATCGATTTTCTCTCGCAGCAGCCCGTTGTTGGCCAACTTGAGGGGGTTGTCGGCGTGGGAATCTTCCACAAATTCGCCGAAACTGCAATCCTCGCTCTCCCCCAGAGGCCGATCCAAGCTGACGGGCGTCCGGCCAATATCCAACACATGCAAGCTTTCTTCCAAATCAATACCTGCCGCACGTGCCGTTTCCTCATGAGTGGGCAAACGCCTCAGCTCATGCTGCAGCCGCTTGGCCGTTTGTTGCAGCTTGCTGAGCACGTCGATCATATGCACGGGAATGCGAATCGTGCGTGCCTGATCGGCGATGGCCCGCGTGATGGCCTGGCGAATCCACCAGGTGGCGTAGGTCGAGAACTTAAATCCGCGGCGGTATTCGTATTTGTCCACCGCCCGCATCAAGCCGGTATTTCCCTCTTGGATCAGGTCCAGAAAACCCATGCCTCGATTGCGGTATTTTTTGGCGATGGAAACCACCAACCGCAAGTTGCCGCTGGAAAGCTGGCGTTTCACCCGCTCAAACTCCTGCAGCTGCTGACGCAAGGCCGCGCACCGCCGTCGCAAACTGCTGGGCGTCTCCAGGGTCTGTTGCATCAAGGCCCGCAGCTGCTCGCGCACGGGGGCGATGCGGGCGGCGGACGCACCTTCCTGCCGCAGTTGCTGCAAGTGCTGTTGCAGGCGGTCCAGGCGGCGGGACATCTCTTCCAGCTCACGCATCAACGGCTGCACGCGGCGGGTGCGGAGACTCAGTTCTTCCACAAGCGTCAGCATCTTCCGTCGGTTGCTGAGGTAGTTTTTCCGGGCAACCGCCTTTTCTTCCACACTGGTACTGCGACGGGTCAGCGTGGCGTAGGCCGCGCGCTGCCGCTGCATCAGGTGGCGCAACGTCGGCAGATTGATGGGCATCCGCGCCGAAACCTGCTCTTTGGTCAGCCGTTCGGTCAGCGACACCTTGATGGTGCGATCAAACGGCAATTCACCTGCATGGACTTTTTCCAGCGTGCTGCACGTGGCTTCCAAGGCATAAAACGAGCGGAGCAAATTGCGACGAAAACGCTTCCGGCTCAGTTCGATTTTTTTGGCCAGCGTGATCTCTTCTTCCCGCGTCAGCAGCGGAATACGACACATCTGCGACAGATACATGCGGATGGGGTCGTCGGTCAGCTTGGGCATCTCTTCCGCGAACAAGCGACTGTCGTCTTCGGCCGTCGCCTCAGCCTGCTGGCTGTCGGTGGCCAGCTGCGGACCTTCCACAAAATCCACCCCGAGACTGTCGGCCGCGTCCAGCAGGCGTTCGACTTGGCGGGAATCGAGTGCTTCGTCGGGAAGAAAGTCGTTGGCCTGGCGGTAGGTAATAAAACCTTGGGAGCGTGCCAAGTCAACCAGTTGGCTGAGCGAAATCTTGGCCACGGAGGCCGTGGTGCCCTCGGCACAGCTGGGTGCTGGCTCGGCGGACTCCTGGTGAATAGAAAGGGTAATTTCCGAGGTCTTTGTCGCGGCGCCGCACGACACGGAACCGTTCTTGAAAACTGGCTCTCACTACGGACCGTCCAAGCATTTCACCCATCCGTGGGCGAAGTACCAGCTTGGCGGCCTTTGAAATCATCAAATAATTTGGCGAGTAACTCCTTCTCGTAATCGGGGTCCAATTGACTTTGTTTCAGTTCGGCCAAGTGCGAATGCTGCCAGGCATCCTTGGCTTGCTGGTCCACTAAGGCCAACAAATCTTTTGTCCGCTGGTTGGTATCGCTCCCCATCTTTTCGCGGCCTTGTTCATCACAGGCCACCAATAAATTTTTCTCGGCGACGTCATCGGTGGCGAGCATCAGCTGTTCAAACTGGAGTGTCTGCCCAGCCTGGTGTGCGGCAACGGCCTGCTCAAATACTTTGCGGCTCAGCGCGTGGCTGAACGTGGTGCTGTCCAAGTTGGCAACCAGCTCGGCCACGGTATCCGGGTGATGGATGACCAGTTCGATCAATTCTTGTTCCCAAGCAGGAAGTTTGGGGAGACGGACCTGCGGGCTAGCCGGCGTAGGAGCCACCGGAGTGCGGCGAAAACGCTGACCGCGGCCCATTTCGCGGCGTTTGGAAACCAGACGCGTGCGGATGGTGTCTTCGCCCATGCCAAATCGGCGTGACAGCCGCGACATCACCTGCTGCTCGCGCACCAGCGCCGTGGAGGTCAAACCGCCGGTTGCGGGAAAGGCCCGCACCAAGGTTCCCAAGATCTGTTCAATCGCTTGAGACATCGCGTGGGTACCGGGCGTGCCGGAGACTGATTCCAATCCTTTGGTCACAGTATCAATCTTGTGTTCGAGGGCATCGACCGCAGCCGACAAAAGTTTTTGGAAAGACTCCCTTCCTTGGGAAACAATAACATCACATGGATCGGCCCCTTCAGGCAAGGCCAGAATTCGTAAATCTATTTCTTGCGACACAAACAGTGCTAGCAAGTCGTCGAGAATCTGCATGGTCCGCTTCTGCCCCGCTTCGTCACCATCCAACACCAGCGTAATGCGATCCGTAAAACGACGCAGCAGCGGCACGTGTTTTTCTCCCAGCGCTGTCCCCAGCACGGCCACGGCATTGGTAATACCATGCTGATGGGCCATGATCACGTCGGTATAGCCCTCCATCACCACCAGGCCTTGTTCCCGCTTCAGCCCCTCTTTGGCCAAGTGCAACGCATAGAGCTGGCTGCTTTTGTTGAACAGGGGTGTCTCCGGGCTATTGATATATTTGGCTACCGGGCGGTCGTCCGAGCTCCCGCTAGCACTGGGCAGCACCCGGCCCCCGAAGGCAATCGGCCGCCCCCGCGTATCCCGAATGGGAAACATCAACCGACCGCGAAAGCGATCGTAATGGCCCGTGCCCGACTGACGGCGAGCCACCAAGCCCACGCGTTCCAGCACGGCGGGAGAAAATTGGGTCTGCCCCGCGGCATTGAGCAACCAATCCCACTGGTCCGGCGCGAAACCCAATTGAAAATGCGCAATCGTATCCTGCCACAATCCCCGCGCGGCCAAATACTCGCGCGCGGCGCCAGCCACCGGATCGTGCAGCAAACACTCATGAAACAGCCCTTCGGCCCAGGCCGTCGCTTGCAATAAATTCCGCCGCTCAAACGGGCTGGACTGCCCCACGCGGGAACGCTTGAGCTCTACGCCCGCCCGATCGGCCAACATCTCCAAGGCCTCGCGAAACTCGAGCCCCTCCATCCGCATCAAAAAACTAAAAATGTCGCCGCCAATGTCGCAGACCCAGCACTTGAACGACTGCCGCGCAGGATTCACCTGCAAGCTGGGGCGGGTATCGTCATGCCAGGGACACACGGCCACGTAATTGCTCCCCTGGCGGCGGAGGGCCATATAACCACCGACCAAATCGACGATGTCGATCGCCTGGCGAATTTGCTCTTTGGCATCCTGCATGTCGGGAGGGGGCATGGGGAGAGTTGCGAGTTGCGAGTTGCGAGTTGCGAGTTGCGAGTTGCGAGTTGCGGGTTGCGGGTTGCGGGTGGCGGGTGGCGGGTTGACT
>CAMYJY010000321.1 GCA_947258835.1 uncultured Pirellulales bacterium | reverse complement strand
CACACGACGGCGGTTATCCGTGCGGGCGAGCTAGGACCTACTCAGGAGGAGGCAACCTAACATGCACTATCCACTTACTGTGCTGATGCTGCTGGCCGCAACGTCTGTCCACGCCCAAGATGCCGGTCTGTGGGGTGCGCTACCGGAACAGACCCTCTCGGCCATTGTGGTCAACGACTACGCTGCCGCGGTCGCGGCTCAGGCCGCCAGCAACGTCGACAACCCGTGGGGCGACTTTGCCCAGCGGTTTGGGATGGACCCGCAAGCGCTGGCGGCAGTCGCCACGGGGGGACTGTTACGGGGCGAGGTGTTCCTTGACGGCCAGGCCAGCCAGGTCGTCATCGCCGCGGTGGATGAGCAGGCTGCTAGCGAGCTTATTGCTGGGCTGGCAGACGGTTTGGCCAAGGTCGCGCCGGACCGGCTGCTGCTGGCGGAAAACCGCGCGGCACTTGACGCCGTGGCCAAACGACTGCACGACACCAGCGGCGTGCCGGGGCCCGTCGGTGTCGCGGAGATTCTGCAGACGACTGAGCAGACCAGCGGTCTGAAACTGACTTGGTATGTGGCCCCCTGGCTGCGGGAGCGGCTGACACCGGAGACCGAGCGGTCCCCAGCAGCGGGCCGACGACTCCAGCAGGCCCAGCGCAACGGCCTGACGGCCATCAAGGCCCTGGGCGGAACCGTCCAACTTGAGGGTGACCAACCGACGGCGGCCGATACGCTGGTGTTTGCCCCCAGGCCCTGGGAAAGCACGCTGCGGATGCTGGACCATTTGCAGGGCTGTGACGACCTGACGCTGGCCCCTTGGATCCCGGCCCAGGTAAGCGACGTGCGACTCTTTCGTCTGGACGCCGAGGCAGCGCTAGCGCATGTGGCGGTCCTGTTCGACGAAGCGTTTGCCCAAGGTATTGAGGGCACGTACGAGGGGACGCTGGTGGATCTGCAGAGAGAACTGAACGTCGACCTGCCTCAGGATCTCTACCCCGTGCTCGGCCCGCGTGTTTTTCTGGTGACGACTCCGGCCACGGAAGACACCCCAGCGGGGTTGTTGTGTGCCTTTGAGACATCCGATTCTCCCCAAGCGGCCCACGTGGCTGAGTTGTTGATGCGGGATGATCCCGAAGTGAAACCGACAAAAGTTGGAAACCATCCCCATCCCATGTGGTACGTCCCCCGCGCCTCCGAGGGAGGCGAAGATTTTATTTTCATGGTCGCCCAGGGTTATTTGTACTACGCGAACAATGTGCAGCTGTTGCAGGAAGTGCTTGGCGCTCAGCCGGGCAATAAAGCCTGCCCCCGGCTTGAACGGGGGGCGGCCAACCATAGCGAGCTACCACTCAGAGAGTTGGGGCCCGCAGATCGCTTGGATTTAAGCCAGCAGCAGAAATCTTTGCCGTCTGCCGTGGAGGGAGACGCGCTGGCTAGCGATAAGACCGTCGAGGCCACCCGTCAGGCGATCATCGATGCCAGCGGCGTCCAGCCGAGTTTGTTGTTTGTGCGGGGCGCGGCAGCCGCCACGACTGAGGGTGCCGACCAACCGCTGCGCCTAGTCTTTGGCGGATTCGACTCGGAGAAACAAACGGGCGGTGCGTCGCCTGACGCAGAGGCGGGCCTGTTTTCTGCGGCCCTGCCGCGTTGGAGTGGCTTTCGCGTCATGGTGGGTTGGCTGGAACCAAACGGTTTGCGATTGATTAGTCGAAAAGGTAGCGAAAAATGAATATCTCACTTGCGATGCAGCGGACAATTTTTCTGGTGGTGTGCTTCGCCTGGTCCGCCATGAACGGTTTTGCCACGGGCGTACTGGCCCCAGATAGCGACCAGATCCTGTCCCAAAAGGCGTTGGTTGACATTGCCAGCGCGGTTCCCGATTTTCAGCCTGTAGGCGAGGAGCAGATTGCCGCAGCGCGCGCCGAGGTCCGCGGGGCTGCAGGCGGCGTCCAGCAGTACTTGGCGACCCATTGGAAAGTGGCGGATGTGCTGCGCGAGGAACTCCGCTGGGAAGACCAGCTCCAAGTCTTGGAGAACGACGAACCAATCGACGTGGCGTTTTGGCAGGATGTCTTGTGGC
>CAMYJY010000320.1 GCA_947258835.1 uncultured Pirellulales bacterium | reverse complement strand
CAAGTTCTACCGCAACCGCTGGTAGCGAGGACGACAATCGCCAGAGTCAAAAGCATGCTGGTCCTGCTCATGGTGGGAACTCCAGGGGGGGCTACAAACGTTTGCCGCTAGGGCAAGGTCTCGTACTGGCCGGGGGGAAGGCTTGTTGTGGGGGGGATGTTTTGAAGGCGTGTGATGGAAGTTGCGGTCAAATGGTTGGTAACGGTTGTACTTATTGAGTCCTTGGGAGTTCCGCAGCGGCACAACCCATCATGTCGGTCATGCTGTGCGGGCCCCGCCCGTAGCGGGCCTGGCCCTCTCTAGGCAGCTTGCTCTGGCAGGCTCTGCCACGCTCACTTTGGCTACCGGCCGAACCATTCGTCTAGAAAACTCTACAACAGAAACAATGATGTGCAAATGCAACGGCATGTTTTTTTTCTGCCACAAAATATCCGACCGCGGTGTTGATAATGTGCTACGTTTATTCAACCGCTTTTAGAGTATCTGCGATCTATCTGCGATCTCGCGGCTTGACTGTGTCATGGTGGACCCATCTCGCGCTTAGTTGCATGTTTGCGTTACCTGCTATCCTGTGCACGAGTTTGCTGATTGCGACATTTGTTGCGCCCGCTGTTGCGCCCGCGTCAGGCGCGGAGTCCCTATTTGCTCCGCCCCCCATGGCAGCGGGCACCAAGGGGGCAGGTGAGGAATCTACCGACAGCAGCGACGCGATTTATTTGGTCAGCACCCGCGGAGTGGGCACGTCCTGCAACACGGGCCGGCTGGAGCAGGGACTGATCGCCAAACGCATCACAATGGGCAGGGTTGGCCGAGCAACGTGGCGACCAACCGATTGGCGGGCCTTGACGACTGGCGGGAGCGGCCAGCGGCCGCTGGTGGTTTACGTACACGGCAATCGGGTGGGTCCTGGCGAGGACATGACGGAAGGTCTGCGGGTCTACCGGGCGCTGAAACGGCAGGGTCAACCGCGGGGGCCGATACGTTTTGTCATTTGGTCTTGGCCTTCCACGCCGATTCCGGGGCTCCTGCGGGACTTTCGCGTGAAAGCGGCTTACACGCAGCCGGCAGCTTGGCAATTCGCCTGGTGGCTACGCCAGCTCCCGGAGAACACGCGGCTGGCGCTGGTAGGCTACAGCTACGGGGCCCGCGTGGTGAGTGGTGCCTTGCATCTCTTGGGTGGTGGTCGGTTGCATCATCTGCAGCTGGAGGCGGTGCCGCCGGATCATTTCCGGATTCGCGCCGCCTTGGTGGCTGCGGCTTACGATTGGGACTGGTTGCTCCCGCACGGCTTGTACCACCGTGCCCCGCATCGACTGGAACGTATGGTATTGACGACCAACGAGCAGGATCCGGCGATGCGTTACTACCATCTCGGCAATGGCCGGCTGCGGGTACACGCCTTGGGCCGTGGCGGCCTTCCGCAGCCTGGTTCGCTGGGCGATATTGCCAAGCGGATCAAGCACTACAAAGTCAGCAACCAGGTCGGCCATCGCCACGCCCTCACGAGTTATTTGGCAGCCCGTCAGCCGATGAGTCGGCTGTGGAAAGAGCTCTTGGCGGCGGACACCAAACTTGTCAGCGTCGCGCGCGCCACAACGACAAACTGAAACTGTTCGCTGAGAATTTTGAACCACGACGAAACAACGGAAACAACGGATGAACAAACGAAATAACAAGTCCCTCTTCGTCGTTGCGTTCGCTGTGGTTCCTATGCTGCCGCGGGAATGGCTAAGAAGAGAGTGAATTGCTGTCGTAGCACGCAGAAGCTTGCCCAAATTTCATGCCGAACAGGATCGGACGGCCCTCCTGGCGAGCCTGAGCCGATGGGCGATAGCCCCGGTTCCGTGAGACGCGCCAGAACCGGGGCTATCGAGAGCGTCCGGCTTAAGCTGACAGCATGGATAGCAAAAGTCGTTTGAATTCATTTCTCACGGAGCCACAGAGAAAGCAAGATTTTCTCTCCGTGCCTCTGTGTCTCCGTGAGCATAAAACCGAAATAGGATTACCCGTTGTGGTCCAAAACCCGCTCACGTGGGGGTGGCATCGGTTGGCGAAGCCTACCGATGTGACGCAGTCACAAGAGGT
>CAMYJY010000319.1 GCA_947258835.1 uncultured Pirellulales bacterium | reverse complement strand
CGAAACTCCCATGATTCGGATCAACCGGCTGGTTCCCGAGTCGCACGCGACAGTGTATGCCAAGTGCGAGTTTTTTCAACCGCTCAATAGCGTGAAGGATCGGATTGGCGCGGCCATGATTGCCGCGGGAGAACGCGACGGCAAGATAAATGCCCACACGCATATCGTGGAGCCCACCAGTGGCAACACGGGGATCGCGCTGGCCTTTGTCTGTGCCGCCAAGGGCTACCGGCTGACGCTGACGATGCCGGAATCGATGTCCGTCGAGCGTCGGGTCTTGCTCCGCTCGATGGGCGCGGACTTGGTACTCACGCCAGCTGCAGGCGGGATGAAGGCCGCCATCGAGCGGGCTGGGGAGTTGGCAGCCGCGGACAACACGTGGATGCCGCAGCAGTTTGAAAACCCGGCCAATCCGGCCATTCACGAGGCCACCACAGGACCTGAAATTTGGGAAGACTCAGGCCACGATATCGACGCCATCGTGGCCGGTGTCGGCACGGGGGGCACGATCACCGGATCCAGCCGCTATTTGAAGCAAAAAAATCCCCACTTCCGGGCGATTGCCGTCGAGCCGGCAGACTCGCCAGTCATTGGTGGCGGCGACCCGGGGCCACATAAAATCCAAGGGATCGGCGCGGGGTTTATCCCCCAAAACCTGGATACGTCCCTCGTGGACGAAGTGGTCACCGTAAGTAATGAAGAGGCCTTTCTCTGGGCCCGTAAGTTGGCTAGCCAAGAAGGCATCATGGCGGGCATCTCCAGTGGCGCCAACATGTGTGCGGCAGCCAAGATTGCCGCCAGACCGGAATTCGCGGGCAAACGCATCGTGACCATTATGTGCAGCTTGGGCGAGCGGTATCTCTCCACGCCGCTGTTTGAAGGCCTGACAGGCTGAGGCAAGGAATTTTTATTTCGTGAGCTCGGACAATACTACTTCACAGAGCACGCTCCCCAACGGTCGTCCGCGGCTGCCCCAGTGGTTGCGGGTGAATCTGCCTGCCGGCCCCGCGCAAGCCACCTTCAACGGCACGTTGGATATTGTCCAAGGCAACACGCTGCACACGGTGTGTGAAGAAGCCCGCTGCCCCAACATTCATGATTGCTGGGCCCGAGGCACGGCAACTTTTATGGTGGCGGGTCAATCCTGCACTCGGGGTTGCCGCTTTTGTTCGGTAGAAACCCTCCGCCAACCCGAGGCCTTGGACGCGGACGAGCCGCAGCGTTTGGCAGAGGCGGTAGAGCGGATGGGGCTCGAATACGTGGTGATCACGGTAGTCAATCGAGACGATCAACCCGATGGTGGCGCCGCGCACTACAAGCGCTGCGTGGAGGCCGTGCACGAGCGCTCACCAAGGACTGGCATCGAGCTCCTCTGTAGCGATCTGGAAGGCAACTGGACGGCGCTGGCGGAATTGCTAGAGGACATACCGCTGGCCGTTTTTGCCCACAATGTGGAATGCGTCGCCCGGCTCGATAGTCAGGTCCGCGATCCGCGGGCCTCTTTTGCCCTTAGCCTGGAGGTCTTGGAGCGAGCCCGACAACTCCGCCCAGATATCTGGACCAAAAGCAGCCTGATGGTGGGCCTGGGGGAAACAGACGAGGAAGTGCTAGAGGTCCTGCGGCAGTTATACTCCGTGGGTGTCAGACTACTTACCCTGGGGCAATACCTGGCCCCGGGACGTCCCGGCACCCGCTTTTTACCCGTGGATCGATACGTTTCCCCCGAACAATTCGAGCGGTGGGACCAGCAGGCCCGCCAGCTCGGTTTTCTGGGTGTGGCCTCTGGGCCGCTGGTCCGCAGTTCTTACCGGGCTGGGTTGTTGGTGGAAGAGGCCCGAGCGGACCGTTAAAGTTTTGCATTTCTTGACGAAAAAACCGGGACGATAGCCCATCGGCTAAAAGCGAATTGCACACGGTGAAATTCGCGAGATCGACAAAAGAAACTAGCAACGTGATGTCACACACCCTGAGCCGGTGGGCGATAGCCCCGGTTCTTTAGGCGTTGGGCAGATGAGAACTTACCCATCGACAGCCCAATGGATTGGCTTCGCTGGGATTTTCGATCACGCGGCAGGTAAAAACTTACCTGC
>CAMYJY010000318.1 GCA_947258835.1 uncultured Pirellulales bacterium | reverse complement strand
TTGGTGCTTGGTATGCCTGTCATGCCGGGGTCGTCCGCGGCCGCCATGCGGATGGCTCGGGCGGTGGCCTTGAAGACGGCTTCGGCAATGTGGTGGCTGTTGCGCCCGTGGTGCAAGAGCACGTGCAAATTGCACAGCGCGTTGGCCGCCACTGCCTGCCAAAAATCCTCCAGCAGCTCGGTATCAAAAGTGCCAATCTTGGCCGCTGGTGGCGTGGCCTGATAGGCTAAGGCATAGCGACCCCCAAAATCAACTGCGGCGGTCACCAGGGTTTCGTCCATCGGCAAGGTAAAGTGGCCGTAACGACAAATCCCCTGCTTGTCTCCCAGGGCTTCGCGGAGAGCGAGTCCCAGACAAATGCCCGTGTCCTCTACGGTATGGTGGTCGTCGACATGCCGGTCCCCGTCGGCCTGCACCCGCAAGTCGAGCGCGCCATGCTTGGTGAACAGCTCCAGCATGTGATCTAAAAATCCCACGCCCGTGGCGATGTCGGCCTCTCCCGAGCCGTCCAAACAGAGGGCCAGCTCAATTTGAGTTTCCGTCGTCTGCCGACAAATTTTTGCGGTTCGGGACATCGTGGTCGGTGGTCGGTGGTCAGTGGGCAGTTCTGGCGTCTTGACGTCATTCCCGCGCAGGCGGGAATCCATACAATTACGTTGGGCGCGATTCCAAGAATCGCTCGCACCTCAGCCAGTAGGCGCTGAAGCACTGTAGCATAGTCTACCACGAACTCGGGAAGACCACGACCAGTTCCCTAGGGGTGGCCCCCATTCCCGGCCCCTTTTATGCTTCCCAAGCGCCCCGTTTGTTACAAGCGTTAAGGCGATATCTTAAAGTGTCCACTCCGGAGCCTCCGCGCGGATGCGTTCGGTGAGTTGCAGCAAGGTGGGCACGTCCAGCTGTTCGGCACGCGCGTCCGGTGGCAGGTTCATGGTGGCCAAAATGGCGTCGACCTCGGCCTTCGACAGGAATTTCTTCATGGCGGCCACCACATTCGCCCGCAAGAACTTGCGGCGATGGATAAAAATGGCCTTCACAAATTGATGAAAATAACGCAAGTCCGGCACTTGGTCCCGCCGCGCGCGATCCATCGCGATCCGTACGATGGCGGATTCTACCTTGGGGGGTGGCCAGAATACGCTGGGCGGCATGATGCGGACGATGTCCGTGTCGGCCTGACACTGCACCCAGGCACTCAACGCGCCATAATCCTTGGACCACGGCGCAGCCACCATCCGCTCGGCCAATTCCTTTTGGATCGTCGCGACCATCAAGTGGGGCACGTACGGGCAGCTGAGCAAATTGGAGAGCACAGGCGTGGCCACGTTGTAGGGCAGATTGGCCACCAGTTTCAGTCGTCGGCTAGGATCTTGAGCCAACGCAGCCCCCAAAGTATCCAGCACCTGCGGAGCAAAGGTGTTTTTGTTTTTGAGCGCATCCTGCTGGAGCATGGTGACGTTGTCGCAGTCGAGCAACAGCTCGCTGGCCAACTCGAATAAATGCCCATCGATTTCCACGGTAACCACCGCTCCCGCACGCTGGGCCATCAGCGCCGTCAGGGCCCCCGTACCGGTGCCTACCTCGAGCACCACATCCTGGGCAGACAGATCGGCAGAATCCACGATCAATTGCTGCAAATTCAGATCGATCAAAAAGTTCTGACCGTGTCGCGTGGCAGGCTGAATGCCCATCTCGCGAAACCGCTGCAGCAAAAAAGATTTTGTTTGAGAGGGCATTAAATAGGCGCTGGTTATTGGGCGCTAGGCGCTAGTTGGAGGTCGTGAGGAATAAATCTTTGTTGTGGAGCAAACCTTGCTGCAAATCCCAGCTCGGGTGGCACCGACAGTCGTTCGGAGGAAACTTTGCCAGGGAGTGGACCTATTCGAACGATTGTCGGTGGGCGCGGCCGGTAATCAGCATTGGAACACCGAACACCTCCTGTGCTGCGCACACCGACACGTGTCCGGCCATGTCTTGCTCGTTGGTCAAGCCCCTCGCGGACAAGTGTCGGTGCCACCCAACGCTGGTAACGATTTGATCCCAGCAGAAAAGGAGCACGTTTGCACCAGGCTCTCCGCTGGATTCTCGCCGCTCTTCAGCGTCA
>CAMYJY010000317.1 GCA_947258835.1 uncultured Pirellulales bacterium | reverse complement strand
TCGTCCAACCGCGAAAAAGGTGTCAGGAACCTTTATTAGTGGGCGAACCGTTCTGCCCACAATAAAAGGTTCCTGACACCTTTTGCACCTTCCTTTTGCACTCCCACCTTTTGCACTCCTTTTGCACCGCTCCCATCAGAGCCCGGGGCGATAAGCCGCCCGGGAACTGACGCTTTTGGCAGCTAGTACTTTGCCCGGGTCGGCTTCATCGGCCAAATTTGGAACTACTGACATTAAAATTATTTGCGTTTTAGGGAGCGTTGTAGATGGACGATTTGGGCCCGGACTTCCTCCATGTTGGGATTGAGCCGCAGGGTGCGACGGAAGGCGGCTAGCGCGGCGGGGCGGTTATCCACCTCAAGATAGGCCTGGCCCATCACCGATCCGGCCAGGAAATGATAACAGTTCATTTCCAACGCTTGTTCGCAGTCTTGCGTGGCTGCTGCATATTGCTCCAGCTGAAAAAAGGCCTGGCCGCGAAAATACCAGGCCTGTGCGATCCAGGGGGCATCTTCAGCCAGTGCCGTCGCCAGCTGTGCAGCCCGCTCATGCTCCCGATTTTCTATATTCTCCTGGATAGCGGCCAGATGCCGTTGTTGCTCCGGAGTGCCAATTCGCATCCATAACCGACGAATGCTATTTTCGGCTAAGCTGCGTACGCCGCGATCACGATCCACCAAAGCACGCCCCAGAGTCGCATTGGCACGATAGTCGGCCATTCTGCCGAGTGCCAACACGGCTGCGCGCCGCGTCGTGCGGTTGCCAGCACGCGCCACACGTTCTAGGCTCCCTACAGTGTAGCTGTCGGACACCCGACGCACGAAAGTTCCCACGTGCTGATCGATCAGATAACGTTGGTAGTGATCCTCAAGTAAAGTACGTTGCGAATGAGAAGAATTCATATATGTTGCCCACTTTCTTCGCGGTCTCATAGCACGCGGCGCACGTTGCACGCACCGATGCTGTAGCTTTTCCTCGGATTTGCCCTAAGGAAATACCAGCACACCCTTTTGAAAAGTTGCTCTCGATGATGAGACGCTATACGAAAAGAATTAATACTAAAGTGAAATCGAAGGCCCTGTGCCTGAGGTGGCACAAGGAACAAACGCTTTCACGGCCCCGCCCCAACCATGTCGTTTTTGGAACCACATCATGTTGGGAATCAAATCAGCATCCCGCACGGACCTGGTCCTGAAACGGAATACCATGGTCTTTTTCACGTCGAATCGACCACTCTACCGAGTATAATCAGCGGTGCGAGTTTATCAAAACTTTTTGTTTCCCGAAGTAGCGACTGGTGTGGCAGCGGTAGAATCGCACTAACGACTCTGCCTGACGCCTGTCCGGCGAAGCCGACCAAGGTGGAGCGGGCCAGCAGATGGCTCGTGGTGACGCGGATTTTTGGCTGACGCGCCTCCAAGCCAAGGCTGGTGAGCGCGCCAGCATCGTGACAAACGGACCAGCCCTCAAATGCGTTATGTGTAGAACCATCAGCCACGCAAGACTCGGCACAATGCGAGGAAATGGGAGCGCCCCAGGGCGGCAGAGCCCCCCCCCGGCCGCCCTGGGGGCCGCCTGGGGCGCTGAAGATCACATCATAAATCTCACATCTCACATCTCACATTTCTCGTCTCACATTTCACATTTCACATTTCACATCTCACATCCTTGTCCGGTCCGAGCCGTGCTGTTGGTCATGGTCTGCATCGTGTGCTCTGCAGACGAAGCCCGTTGCGTTGCCCACCAACCACTGGAGCGGCAACTGCAGCAACGCGTCCGTGTCGTGTGGCAGGGCCAACAGTTGGGGCCAGCGCTCCGCCGTCTCGCGGCAGCGCATCAGATTCCCTTGTGGATTGATCGCCGTGTCGATCCCCAATTGCCAGTGCAGGCCGCGTGGCAGCAGCAGACGCTGCGGAGTACCTTCCGGCAGCTGGCCGCGCAGCATCAGTTGCGCACCGCGATCCTGGGCCCCTTGCTCTACGTGGGGCCGCCAGCCGCAGCCGGGCGGCTGGCGGATCTGACCGCACAGGCCCGCACGTCCATCACGCGGCTGCCACCTGTTCGGCAGCAACCATGGCTCCAGCAGCAGCCGGTGCAGTGGGCGCGCCTGGGG
>CAMYJY010000316.1 GCA_947258835.1 uncultured Pirellulales bacterium | reverse complement strand
CTAGCATCCCCGGTTTGGATTGGAGCACCGTACAGGGAAAGGATACCCATCCCGCTTCCCCTCCTGCGAGCACATGGCAGCTAACCTGGGTGCCCTGCGGCACCCGACGCCCCCCTTTGAGCGCCACCAAGGCCACGCCGCGACGGGCATCGAGAAACTCGACTACGCCCAAAACCCCCGGGGCCTGATGCGCCGTCCGCGGTGGAGCGGCCTGGGCCGGCAGCGGACTTGTGCTGGCCGGTGAGCGGCGCTCTCCGGAAAACGCGGCCCACTGGGCCGTGGGAGCGGAGGGTGGCCCCGGTAACCTCCCTGGCACCGCACCCGCGACTTGAGCAATTGCCACCGGCTGCTCGGACGTGGTGGTTGGCAAAGCGGTGGTCGTCGGCACCGCAGCAGACGTGCTGGCGGACGGCGGAGTCGTGGGCAAGGCCTGGCAACCGCCCCAGGCCAAAGGCCCCAGGGCCCAACAGATCCAAGTCAACCGAGCCCAGCGCGCGCTACTTCCCTCTTGGTGACAACACATCAAAGCAAATCCCTCAGCTAACATATTAATGTACGATGCTGTATTCAGTTGGTGCTACCACACGCACCGTGGGTGGCATCGGTTGGCGATAGCCTACCGATGTGACGCAGTCACAAGAGGTTTGCATGGCATTTTGAGCAAACCTCCAGCGGCTGCGCCGCCCAGGTAGGCTACGCCAACCTGGGCTACCCTCTCCAGATATGATTCGGCAGTCGGCCCTGGAACGTTACCGCGATCCCAGCCAACGCTATCGTCGGTATCGTCACTCCCGGTGGAAAATTGCATCGAAATCGCTGCCCGCCCGCTAGCAGTACCCGTTTTTGCTAGTTGCAAGGCAGCGACCAACGGGAGCGGACCAATACCTTCCGAGCGGTAGCTCGCATGACAACTCGCGTGACAAATTGTTGAAATTAGCGTCAACCGTGGGGGCCGTTTATGACGATTGTACGTGTTGTAGCTAGCAGGCCAGGGCGGTTTGGCTGGTGTTGAGGGGAGGGACTGCCCACGCCGAGCCCGGTGTGGCTGGGCCTGCTCTCGTCGGTAGCTGGTCTTTGCCGAGACGGCAAAGCCTCTCAGCACTTGCGGCGCAGTAGGTGTTTTGCTCCTCACGGAATTTAGCGGCCTCACCAACGGGTGACCGCGCTGTAGTGACCCCTCGGCAACGAGACAACATGACGGTTTCTTCCATGCGACAAGCGGTAACAAATTTAGTGCGCCGCGCATGTTGGATCAGCGACCAACGGGAGCGGGTTGCTGCCCTCCGAGCGGTAGTTCGCTTTGGCTGGTGGCACTGCCGCCCTGGCACTGGTGGGCGGTCTCCCGTTCCAGCCGGGGGCAGGCGCTGCCGCCTGTGGTCGACTTGGTTGGCGTGGGTCCTCGTTTTGGCGGTGGCAGGCTGTTCGCTCCGCAAACCGGATGAGTGGGGATTCGACCCGGCTGTCTGCTCCGAGCCGCTGCTGCCGGGCAGGAGCCCGTCGCAACTGAAAATAGACGAACCGTGCCCTACCGGCTGCCTGGCGGAGCAAACGCCGCTGCCCACCGGCCCCCAGGAGATCGGCACGTACGATGAAGTGGAATTTTTTGAGCTTACCTTACAGCAGGCGATTTCCATCGCCCTGCAGCAATCGCAAGTCTTGAGGGATTTGGGCGGGACGGTCCTGCGAAATCCGAACGCCACACGAACCGCCTACGACCCGGCCGCCACCTTTGCCAATCCACAGTTTGGCGAAGAGGCCGCCTTGAGCGCCTTTGACACCAGTCTGGCCGCCTCGATGTTTTTTGAAAAAAACGATCGGATCGAAAACAGCACGTTTGTGGGGTCGGGAGGCGTACTGGATCAAGACTTGGGAACCTATAGCGTCGAGCTGCGGAAACGGACAGCCACCGGAACGCAAGTGGCTCTCCGACACATCAACGAGTACGATGCCAACAACTTCGTGGGAAATCAGTTTGGCAGCTCGTGGCAAACCTATTTTGATGCGGAACTGCGACAACCCTTATTGCAAGGGGCAGGCATCCGCTTTAATCGGATTGCTGGCCCCAGCAATCTACCTGGCGTGATCAATGGTGTGCTGGTCGCTCGCATCCGCACGGACATCAGTC
>CAMYJY010000315.1 GCA_947258835.1 uncultured Pirellulales bacterium | reverse complement strand
AGCTTACGAAAACACGTGGTTGTGATCCACGTGAAAACCAAGGGGCGCCACGCAGTGCGACCCGATGGCAGCACAACGCATTTTCGAAATTCGCTATTGAAGACTAATCGAGTGTGGGACCCGTCTGGGGGCAATGTACGCTTGACAAAATAATCACCGCGGAGGCGGGCACGTTGAGCACGATCCCCTCGTCAGTCGCAACCTGCTCCAAGACCGCGGAGGGCTGAGGGAACAGGTCTCGTCCCTGCGCATCCACCACGGTGGACCAAGCATCTACCCGATTGTCCCCATCGGCATCCCGATACTCGTAGAGTTCCAAATTGGCGGTCACAGCCGCCCCGCTTGTGGTGAGTTTTACATCGTGCGGCTGGGGAGAGTGATTCACAATCAGGAACGAGATGTCGGGTGCGGTTCCCGTGGGAATAAGCGCCGCGGCTACCCGCAGCCCTGGCTGGCCACTATCTGAAACCGAGAGAATGCGCGAGCCGGCAGGAAAGGAACGGGAGATGAGGGCCTGAGTAAAAAACCAGGGCCGGAGGTGTTCGTCCTCCGGATCCCCATGTTCGGACCCCAGGATATTCCACAGCCCCCAGATTTTTCGGCGTTCCCACGCATCCTGGGGGTGGCTCAGCGGGCCATCGCCATCTCCTGCGTAATGCATGGCATCATCAAGGTCCCAAGCAATAAATCCGTTCGCACCAGCCCGTAGCAGTTGGCAAGCGATATCGGCCATGGCCAATCCGTACCAGAATTCATACACGTTTTTTTGCTGGTCGATGTGGTTTTTGCCATCCAGCATGCCATACTCGCCAAGCAAGTAGGCTTTCCCGGGATCCTGCTGGGCAATGGCCTGGATGGTGCGGCGGATACGTGCTTCCAATTTGCCGCTTTGTACAATATTTTGTCGTAAATAAATATGCTCCTCATAGACTCCCAACACTCTCCTCAAGGTGTCGCTGGGAAGAGCAACGTTTTCCAGCCATTCATTCCCCGAGTTGTCGGGACCAACGATTTTAACTTGGGGCACCAGCTGTCGTTTTTCGAACTCGGCATGCAGCCGCGCGATCGTATCCGTCCAGAGTTTGGAGTCGCCTTGGATCGACGACCAGCTTCCATTCGGCTCGTTAATCAGGTTGAACCAGTGGATATTAGAATAAGCGCGCGTGCGAACCACGTGTTCGGCAAGTTGCCCGACGATTTCCGCGTGCAGCGGGCCGTCAACGGGAAAGTCCCAGCGGCCCCCGGTGCGAATCGCGGTGTTCGCGGCACCCCACTGCCCGAAGAGAACTTTTACGTCTCTCTTTTTGCAATAATCGAGAAGCCGATACACTTTGAGCAGAATTGGGTTATCAAAGGAGTCTTACATATCACGGTCATGGCACGGTCTTGCGAGATAGGGGAGCGCCTGGGACGGAGAGGAATTAGAGTATCAGTGCTAGCAAAAGTATAGTTACGCTTCAGTGCGTATGCAATGCGTGGACCACCTGGCGCAGGCATTTCCCAGTTGCTGTTGTGCGGATTTAATTGTCTCGACGATGGATTTAAAACCCTCGCCTTCAGGCGAAACTTTTAGGTTTTCCAATGTCAATGCAGAAGAGGTTGCCCCGATTTGAGGGTGGCACCCAACGCTGGTAACGATTTTAGTGGCAGCGTGCCAGCACTGTCATTTCTCTGTGCCTCCGTGAGAACAAATAAAATGAGCCCACTCTTGCACCAGGACATGGCAGCGGGCAGCCGCGCTGGATTCCCGCCGCTCTCCTGCGTCATTCCCGCTACACCCTTACGTCATTCCCGCGCAGGCGGGAATCCAGACCACCCGCGCCTGCTACTGGATTCCCGCCTGCGCGGGAATGACTGGCCCCCAAAACTACTGCCCACAAAATCGTTACCAGCGTTGGGTGGCACCGACACTCGTTCGAACGCATCGACTCCCTGGCAACGTTCCCTCCGAACGACTGTCGGTACCACCCGAGTGAGCGAAGGACTTCAATCCGTAGCTCACGAGACTTTCATTCTATCGGCTTCAGCCGATAGATGTTTCGGGGCGCTTAGCCAAGACGGTCCACCGCCACATGGTACTGGGGATCTTCGGAAAGATTGATTTCCACAAGATCTCCCGCCTTATCCAACA
>CAMYJY010000314.1 GCA_947258835.1 uncultured Pirellulales bacterium | reverse complement strand
CTAGACCACTGGCTCTGCTACTGGATTCCCGCCTGCGCGGGAATGACTGGAACCTCCCCAATACTGCCACTAAAATCGTTACCAGCGTTGGGTGCCACCCGAGAAATTGTTACCAGCGGTCTCTGCCACCTGGCGGAGGAGTTGGTGAGCCCCTCCGCCACCAACTGCTTGCCTTCCGTGCTCTGGCCGCGTTACAATCGTCACGTCAGCGGTCAGAAATGAGCACAGCCAATGCCGAGCAGCTTCAGTAGAATTATGCCCCAGACGGTGAAATTCTAACTGCGTGCGCAGCTTGCCGTGGTTGAAGGGGTTGGTCCGATGTCTTCCGACGCGGAGGCAAGAGATGCCGGTTGAAATCGATCTGGGGATGCCGCCAGCGGGCTATGCCCTCACCGCGGCACACCAGGATAAACAGGGGTGGATCCAGACGTTGGAGTTCACCACGACGGAGGATGGGCTTCACTTCATCCGACGACTGGAGGGCATACCCAGCGATATTCTGCATCATCTCCCGTCCCAGCTCCCTCCGTCCCGTGTCGACTCCCTGGTAGCCATTTGCTGCGGGTCACAGTGCGCTCACGGGGGACGTTTCAGGTGGGGCCCGCGCTCACCAACGACCACCTGGCCGACTTGGAGCGTCTCGAATTTGATGTCGAGATACCCTCAGATTGTGGAGTCCTGGCACTTTTGTCGGCCGGTTGGCGGAAGGCCCTGTTCTATGATTTTGGGCCCATCAGCGGCAACCATCCGCAACCTCGCACCTATGATCTGGGAGTGGTCTTGGGCCAAGGTTATGGTCAACTCCTGTTCCAAGAACGTTTTGGTATTTCGGATGCGGACTGGCAAAAGTTGTTCCGGCACAAGTGGTTTCTGTTTACGGGATTGTCGGATGAGTCCAAGAGAACCTTACTCAATCATATTCGTTCCGGATGGGACCCCGACGTGCAGTTGCCGCGGTATGCCGATGAGGTCAAGAGTCGAGTGGAAGGTTGGCTTACGGATTGGCGGGAACATGCATTGTTTATGCCGCACATTGAGATTTTGGAACATGCCGCCAAAAGATTTTTGGATGGTGATTCCATCAGCTGCACGGGGCTGTTGTTTCCGCGGATTGAAGGACTGCTGCGCTCCCAGTACACCACCCTAGGCGCGACGAGCCAACCCACGGCCAACAACCTTTCCCGCAGCGCCGTGGCAGCAAAGCGGACGCAGGAAAAATGCCTGCTGCTACCCCGTCGCTTCGCCAGTTACCTGCAGCAGGTTTTTTTTGCCAACTTCAGTCCGACCACCGGAGATATTGACGTCTCCCGCCACAGTGTGGCCCACGGCGTGGCGAGCCCTAAAAGATTTGATCAAAAATCGGCCGTGATTGCCTTGCTGGTGATCCAGCAACTGTATTTTTTTCTGGACAAGCATGCGGTGTCGCAGGCAGCTGAGGAGACGGCTGTGGCTGTGAAGAGCTAAGTTTGCGGAGCCTGCACCATTCCGTTGCCGATATCCTCGAACGAGGCCCCCTGCACAAAGCGCGCGGAGGCGAGTGTCTTGGCTGTTAGATTCTCGTTGGTCAACAGGCCCACCAAGTGCTTCTGCTGCTGTGCCCACAAGGCAGCGCATCCCGCAACGTGAGGAGTGGCCATGCTGGTGCCGCTGATCGTTTTCAGTGCCTGATCGCTACCGATCCAGGCAGACGTCACGCTGACCCCCGGTCCGCAAAGATTGCACTGCGTGTTGGAGAAAGTGGCAACGCTTAAATTGCCTGCAGCGGATCGCTGCATAGCTCCCACGGAAATAACCCCATCACCCGCTGCCGGCGGTGCCACAGCGATCTCATACCGGGGCCGATCACTTTCGTTTCCAGACGCAGCAAAGATAGCGGCAGCTTGGGAAAACGCGCTCGACTGTGCCAACAGGAGGGTGAGACTGGAGAACAAATTCACGTTGGCCCGGTATTGCTCCAGGGCAATCGACGTTGCTCCTGCTGCCGGAAATCCTTCGTCAATCAATTCGGCGACGAACCCCGGAAAATCAATTCCCAGCGACATGGAGATAACGTTGGCTCCCTTTTCGTACGCCCAGTTGATGGCGGTTGCTAAGGTGGCGGAGGAGCCACCGCCGGGGCCGAGAACTTTCCCGATCAACGCTTGGGTGACGCCACGCGCTACCCCCAACCGCAACCCATTCACGTCCCGTCCAAAGATCGTGCCCGCACAGTGTGTGCCGTGGCCATGCTCGTCGTCCTCACTACCCTGCGTGAAATTGCGACGCTCCAATTGCAGGCCTTGAAAGGCAACGTGGTGGGGATTGATTCCCGTGTCGAGCACCGCCACGACCACCCCGTCTCCGTTGAACGGGCTGGTGTGCGCATGGACGGCTTCGATGCCCCACGTGTTTCCCACGGCTGCGGGGGTTGGCTCGGGAATTCCAACAGGCTCGATAAGGCTAAGCGGCATCGGATCAGCCACCACCAGAACTTCCGGGTCCCGGTGCAAGTCCGCTGCTTCCGCATCCGTCATTTCGGCCTGTTCCAGTACAGGTTCCGCGAGAGCGGGTAGGCTCTCCCTACCGAGTGGCGCGACCATCACGGGACCGACACCCATCACGGGACCGATGGTGCGCGTGCGGCGGAAAGGCGTCTGGCGACGAAGAACAATTCGAGGAACTGGTTTGCGAGACATGATTCGTTCCTTATCACGGG
>CAMYJY010000313.1 GCA_947258835.1 uncultured Pirellulales bacterium | reverse complement strand
AGCTGTTGCCCAATGGACTACCAAATCGCGAGGTGCGCTCGCCCAGGCGGAAACCGGGTTGTCAGCTTGATTTTGAACTGCAATCAGGCTACAACCCAATCTGGGTCCAGTTTACTCCCCCCTTCGGCCTCCAGGGATAATTGAGCGATGTTTATGAGCACGGGATTTTTGGGCACGAACCTGATGTCCAGTCTGCCACGGACCTCCCCGCTGTTGGCGATTAGCAGCCAGGTGATACTGCTGTTGTTGATTGCCGCGTTGGTGGCGATGGCTATTGCTTTGGCCGTGATGTGGCGTTATGCGCGGTTGTACATCCAATCCGTCACCACGGGTGCCGGGATCGGCATTTTTGATTTACTGCGGATGACCTTTCGCAAGGTGAATCCGACGGTGATGGTCCGCAGTAAAATCATGGCAGTCCAAGCGGGGCTCGATCGGGACGAAGGCATCACGACCAAGGCCCTGGAGGCCCACTATTTGGCCGGCGGCAACGTGCCCTTGATCATTCGCGCGATGATCGCTGCCCGCAAAGCCAAAATCATTGAGCTGAGTTTTAAGCAAGCCACGGCCATTGACTTGGCCGGACGTAATATTTTGGAAGCCGTGCAAACTAGCGTGTATCCGCGGGTTATCGACTGTCCGTCGCGGGAGTCCAAACGTCCGTCCCTGGACGCGGTTGCCAAAGATGGTATCCAGCTCAAGGTCCGCGCCCGGGTGACCGTGCGGGCCAATCTTAAGCAACTTATCGGTGGTGCCACCGAAGAAACGATTGTGGCCCGCGTGGGTGAGGGCATTGTCAGCGCGATCGGCTCGGCCGAAACTCACGCCCATGTGCTGGAAAACCCCGACACGATTTCAACGGCCGTGTTGGCACGCAAGTTGGACTCACAAACGGCTTTTGAAATTGTCTCGATCGACATTGCCGATATCGACGTGGGCGACAATATCGGGGCCCGCCTCCAAGCCGACCAGGCAGAGGCCGACACCCGCGTGGCCCGCGCCCAGGCCGAGGGCCGCCGGGCGATGGCGGTTTCTGAAGAGCAGGAAAAATTCGCCAAGATGGAAGAAAACCGCAGCCTCCTCGTGGAGGCCGAGGCTGAAGTTCCGCGTGCCATGGCCGAAGCCTTTCGCACGGGCAAGTTGGGGATTTTGGATTATTACAAATTGAAAAACGTGCAAGCCGACACCGAGATGCGGGACTCCATCGCCAACGTGGGACAACGTGGCGACTAAGCGACCCGTGCCACTGCACGAGCCGCCGATGAACCGAACCCCGCAGGATTCTGACTCCGAAGGAAGCCCTGATTATGCTCTTTGCCCTCGAGATGATGGAAATCATCGTCGGGGCCGTCGTGTTCCTGTTATATATCGTCGGTCAGTTGATGAATTTAAAAGAGTCTGCCCAGGCCAAAGGCAAGCCGCGCCGGCCACCAGGCCCGGAGGATGAGCCAGGTCAGGTGGTCCTGGATGATCTGGACCAACCTGTGCGAGGGCCTGAGCGTGGCAGGCAACGCCCGGAATTAGAGCGTCGGCCGGTCGCACCACGACCGGTTGCCAAACCGGTGAACGACCAGGCGGAGTCCCTGCGCAAAGAAATCGAGGCCTTTGTCCAGCGGGCCCAAGGGAAAGCGCCGCCGCAGCCGTCCGGACCAACGGTGAAGCTGCCGCGGCCGGCCAAGACGGCGACCCGGCCGCTCCGGACAGCCAAACCTGCTAAGGTGCAGCGCGCAGCGAGCCCACCACCGCAGTCCCGTCCGGAGGGAGTGGCCCAGCATGTGGCCGAGCATTTGGGAACCAGCCGCGTCGGCACGCACGCGGAGCAGATAGGCTCCTTGGCCGAGCAGGGCGACAAGCGTTTGGAAGCGCGATTCCAGGAAAAATTTGACACCACCGTCGGCAGCTTGCGGCATCAGGCAGCGCCGCCGGACAAAGCGAAAGCCCGGCCGGATCTGGCCGCCGAAATTGTCACGCTGCTGCGGAATCCCCAGGGCATCCGGCAGTTGGTGATCGCCCAGGAAATCTTCCGTCGTCCCGAATGGTAAGCAGTAACCAACATCAAATATCTCACATCTAACATCTCACATTCCTGCAATGCCTCTCTACGAATTTGTCTGTCAAGATTGCGATCAAGCCCAAGAGTTATTGCTTCAGGGCAGCGC
>CAMYJY010000312.1 GCA_947258835.1 uncultured Pirellulales bacterium | reverse complement strand
CGCGCGTGCGCCGTTTGGAGATTGCCGAAAGCGTCCGTCTGTCGCAGGGAGCATCGTGGATTGCGGCCCACCCGGATCCCGCGGGAAAGTATGCGGTGGAATTCCAACTGGATTACCCCCAGGATACGGTTATCGGCCAGCAGGCGATCTCCCTGGAAATCACTCCGGAAAGTTTTCGCCAAGAAATCGCCCCCTGCCGCACCTTTGTATTGCAACGCGAGGCCGATCGGATGATTCAGCAAGGATTGGGACGCCGGGTCACGCCCCGCGATCTGTTGTTATTCGACGAACATGGTCCCGTGGAGAATGTGTTGCGTTTTGAAAACGAGTGTGCACGGCACAAAGCTCTGGATGTGTTGGGGGATCTGGCGCTTACGGGTTGCCAAATCGCTGGACGCATTGTCGCGTACCGCAGTGGACACCAGCTGAACGCCGCCTTCGCCAGTCACTTAGTCAACCGTTTTGCGGCCACGCGGCCGCTTTCCGCAACCGCCTGAAGCGGCGCACGCGGCTTGATTCCCCTCACACTCGTCAGTCACTGACAGCCTCCAAGAGAAACCCGAGATGGCAACTAGCATCGCAGCAAATGCCTGGATTGATCCGCGTGCGGAAATAGACGAAGGGGTTGAAATCGGTCCCTTCTGCATGGTCGGTCCCGGGGCAAAAATAGGTTCTGGCACCCGCTTGCTCAATCACGTGACGCTCATGGGAAATGTCACCATCGGGCGCAATAATGTGCTCTATCCCAATGTCGTGGTCGGGGCAGAGCCACAGGATATGAGTTATCAAGGTACCGATACCCGCGTCGAGATTGGCGACGGCAACACACTGCGCGAAGGCGTGACGATCAATCGTGCTAGTGAAAAAGAAGAGGGGGTCACCCGGCTGGGAAACAAAAACTTTTTGATGGCCGGGGTCCACGTGGCTCATGATTGCCAGCTGGGCAACCAGATTGTGATCGCCAGCGGCACGCTGCTGGCCGGCCACGTGCACGTGCACGATCACGCCTCGATTTCCGGATGTTGCGGAATTCACCACTATGTCACGATCGGCAGTTATTCTTTTCTGGCTGCCCTCAGTCGCGCACTGCACGATGTGCCGCCGTACATGCTCGTCGAGGGCATTGCCGCCAAACCGCGCTGCATCAATATCGTGGCGCTCAAGCGGAATAACTTTTCGGCGAAAAGTATCGACTGCCTGGCCGTGGCCAATCGTCTGCTGTACCGCTCAAAAGTTGGGCTGACCCACGCCCGCGATATTTTGGTCTCGAAAGATCAAATCACTCCCGAAGTGGAGCATTTATTTTCCTTCATTGAAACACAGTCCGCGGGCAAGCATGGTCGCGGTCGAGAGGCTATGAGGAACGCAGCATGAGTCGATTACGCTTGGCCGTTGTCGGGGCAGGGCATTTGGGCCGCATCCACGCACGCTTGGCCGCGGCCTTGGACGAGATCCAGTTGGTGGCCGTGGTCGATCCGAATCCGACGGCTCGGCAACAGGTCGCTGACGAAACGGGCGCCCAGCCCTGGGCCGACTGCCGGGCCTTATTCGGTCAGGCCGATGCGGCCGTCGTGGCGACGCCCACCCGCAACCACTTTGCGGTCTCCCAGCAGCTGTTGCAGGGCGGGCTGAACCTCTTGGTCGAGAAGCCCTTGGCGGCTTCCCTGACCGAGGCCAATCACATGGTGGCGCTGGCGAAACGTCAGCAGCTGGTACTGCAAGTGGGGCATGTGGAGCGCTTCAATCCCGGGTTGACCGCAGTGGCCGGCAAGCTCAGCGACCCGAAGTTTATCGAGGCCCGCCGCTGTAGCAGCTACACGTTCCGCTCCACGGATATTGGGGTGGTGTACGATTTGATGATTCACGATCTGGACATCGTGTTAAGCTTGGTGCAGTCACCTGTCGAGCGGGTGGAGGCCTTAGGCCTCTCCGTGCTGGGCGATCAGGAAGACATGGTCAATGCCCGGCTGGTCTTTGCCTCCGGCTGCGTGGCCAACCTCACCGCCTCGCGCGTGAGTTATACGCCCCAGCGCTCCATGCAGGTGATGACGCCACACTGTGCCGCCAGCATTGATTTTGCCACGCGGAAATCGTTGGTGGTGGAGCCGACGGCGGCAGGCGGAGAGAGCTACAGCCTGACCTTGCAGGCGCTGGCGCTGATGACGGT
>CAMYJY010000311.1 GCA_947258835.1 uncultured Pirellulales bacterium | reverse complement strand
CCACAAGCGCGGTGCGGCCTCTTTCCATGTTTTCAATCGTTCGAATGCGCCCACTTGCTAAGAACGTTCTCTCCGAACGACTGTTGGTGTCACCCGGAGGTCGTGCCTCACATCAAATATCTCGCATCACACATCACACATCACACATCACACATCACACATCACACATCACACATCACACATGCCCCCCGTTCTCACCAGGGACCGGGGCGATAAGCCGCCCGAGAATCAACGTTTTTAGCAGCTAGCACTTTACTCAGGTCGGCTTCATCGGCCAAATTTGGAGCTACTGACATTCTATTGGACTTTTTCCCACTTATCGCTGTGGCATGCAGGACAAAACATCTTCGTGGGAAGTTTGGATTTTGGCCGCAGCATCTTGAACATTACCGTGAGAGTCCCACCTCCACTAGCTTTGCCTCGATAATTACAACGGTCACATTGGATATCTCCGAGTTCTTCAATTTTTTTATTCAAGCGAAAGTAATTTATCGCGATTGTGATACAAGCACCTGCACAAATACCCATTGCAAGAGTTGCGCCTATACCCATCACGAAGGTATCGACGGCCTCCGTTGAATCTATTGCATCCATTGCATCCTCCTGCTACTAGGAATAGTACAACGCAACCACGGCCAACAAAAAAAACATCATAGCAACATTTGCAGTTCTTGCATCGCGCACACATCCCGCTGCTGACCGAGCGCGGCCAAGGCGGCTTGTAGGTTGTTGAGCATCCGATCCAACCACTGCCGGTGGGTCGCCCGCGACAACTGCAGTGGGAGGGCAGGTTCCCGACCGGTGGTCTGTGCGATCCGCAGCGCGACCTCCTCCAGATTCAAGAGCCCGCCCCCGAAGAAGGGATCGACATACATCGGCTCGCTTTTTGGCGGGGAAGGCTGGCCACCTGCCACCAAGTCGGCCTCTGCCGCCAGCCCCGCGACTTCGGCCAAAAAATGTCCCGGCGCGTTGACGCCATGCACCACCAAGCCAATTTGCTCGGCCACACGCTTGTATACCAGTACCAAGGTAATCGGAATGCCCAGCCGCCTCCGCAGCACCGATGGCAGATAACTGTTGGCCGGGTCGTAGTAATTTTCGCTGTTGCCTCGCAAACCATACACCTCAAACAGCACGTCATGCAAATGGGCCAGCAGCGCCGAAGCACTCCGCGAACGGACACGCGACTCGACCGTAGCGGCCAGGCTCTCTACCACGGCTTCCGCTTCGTCCAAATCGGCCTCGGGATGTTCATGCCAAGCAATCGCACAGGCCGCGCGAAAGAGGCTGCGGCCCGCGTCAAGCGTCGCCAGCTCTTGGCGAAACCCCTCGTAGGCAGCAGGACGGCAGTAGACGGGAGAATTCATGTAGTAAATGCCATGGCAAACAGACTAGACTGGAACAACAGCCCTTATCAAAACACGTTCTACAGCAACTTTCGAAAATGCATGGTTGTGTCACCGGGTCGCACTGCGTGGCTCCCCTCGGTTTGCGCGGGGGCAGCAACCACAAATTTTGGTAAGTTGTTTTAACGCCCCCAGCACCCTGTTGTCCAACTCCAATCTCGAAATCCTGGCCTACGAGTCCACCCCGCTGGGCATGCTCTGCCTGCGGCGGCGGGAACTGCTGGCGTCGCCGGGCACCTTGGTCACGGAAGTCACGCTGAATCATGAATTTCTCATGAGCAGCCTGTACACCGACTCGGAACAGGCCCTGACCCGCACGGCACTTGAGCTCCACCGCGGCAGCGAACTGCGGGTGCTGATCGGCGGCCTGGGCCTGGGCTACACGGCCCACGAGGCCCTGCAGTCGTCCCAAGTCGCACACGTCCAGGTGGTCGAACTACTGCCCCAGGTTATTGACTGGCTGCAGGCGGGTCTCATCCCCCTGGCGCGGGCACTGAAACCAGCCCTGCACGAGACACAGCGGCTCGTCGTTCGCGAGGGTGATATTTATGAACGGTTAGCCGCCCCTCCCACCGAGCGGTGGGATGTGATTTTGATCGATGTGGATCACTCACCCGACGAACGCTTGGCGGAGGAAAGTATTTCGTTCTATAGCGAGGAGGGAATCCGCCTAGCCAAACAGCACCTCGCCCCGGGGGGCGTGCTGGGCGTCTGGTCCTACGCCGAAAGTTCTCCCTTTGCAGATGCCTTGCGGAACATTTTC
>CAMYJY010000310.1 GCA_947258835.1 uncultured Pirellulales bacterium | reverse complement strand
CAGCGCGAATCGGGCGGCACCGTCCGTGGTGGTCTGCCCCAGCAAGGTGCCGTCGGCATCCGTGACCCGGACATCAGCGGAGACCACCGGACCATCCACCACGATGCCGCTGAGCTGCACGCTGGTGACCGGCGCGGAATTCCCACTACCATCGCCGCCACAGCCAACCAGTACAAAGCTGACCAATAAAGTGAGGGCCCATCCGTTGATGCCCGACACACGCAATCGTCCCATAAGCTGCGATCCTTCGCTGCAACGGCCCTGGGAAACGGGGTTGGATATTGCTTGGCCACTCTCGGGTCTGCCGGATGTCCGATTGGCATCACCAACCAAGCAGGCTGGTGGACCGTGGATCTGGCAGCCCCGCTGCCCGACACACTGCCGGACCGGTGGCTTTGCGTCCCTGTCGCCTACCCTTTCGCAAGCGAGCAGAGTTGCCCTGTTTCAGAACCGTTGGCTTTGTCCCTTGTAAACGAGTCCTATGTCAGACTCGCCGAAGCGCAGGAAACGCACGCGGGATCACAATGAGCACCAGAGAACGCTGGCGTCTTGTTGGTCAACCCGGCGGCCCCGCTGTCGTAGAAACCCGTATTGATTTCCGTAGACCGGTGGCTTTGCGTCCCCGCCTTTCGACGAGTTTGCCTTTTTCAAGTCGAGGGCATTATGGGCACGGTTGAGGGCCGCGACGAGACCGACTTAACAGATTGCAGGCGGCTATTGGCGAAATTGTGAAGTGCATCTTTTTCTGCTGCATCGCACTTTCGGCCGAAAAAGCCCCGGTCTACCGCAACCGCCGTCGCCTGCCAGCCGGACAAAGGACTATTAACGACCTGTTTTAAGAAACGTTTCCGGTGAGTCACTGACACCCGGTTGACTGCGCTAAGGTTCCAGACCTCAGTGGAAAAAGCGTCGTGAAGCGTTAACGCAACGCAAGCTTGGAGGTGGCCGGGCCTGGCGGCAGACAGTCGACTGAAAAGACCGCTAGACCGTCGTCCGGACCTCTACGGACCGCGGGCTTTCGTTGCCGTTCCGATCGACGGCCGTAATCGCGACAAAGTAGGTGCCCGGCGCCAGCTGATCGAAGACGTAGGCCGTCAGCCCTGGATTGTTGAGTTCAAGAATGCTGGAGTAGTTGCCAGGCTGCCTGCCCAGATAGATCCGGAAACCGGCAAGATCAAAAAGCAAAGATCCGTCAGTGTTCGTGGTTGGCGGAATCCACGACAGCGTGAAACTACCCGTCGCAGTGCCCTGTACAACGATCTGGAAAGTGGCGAGATGCACCGTATCGACACCATCGTTGACCTCGATCTTGATGTTGTTATACGCCCCTATATCTGCAAGCTTCGGTCTGCCTTCGAGTTGACCGGTGCTCTGGCTGAACGTTGCCCACGGAGGTTTGTTGGCGACGCGAAAGCTGAGTCCATCACCGTCCGGATCTGAGGCATTCGGCCGGAAGCGGTAGTTCGTTCCGGCCATGACTTGCGTTGCCGGATTGCCGCCGATCGTCGGCGGCCTGTTCGGCGAACCTCCATCAACCCCGACCATGGCTGGTGCATTTGCGGTACCCGAACCACCGCCACCACCTCCGCCGCCACAGGCGAGCAGTGCAAGACTGATACAGGTCGTCAACACACTTTGGCTGACTAACGAAAGTCGACAATTCCCCATAGACCACAATCCTTCGTGGCGACGATCCTGGGAAACAGTGCATTGATGGTGACAAGAACGACCGATCGTGATCCTGCCAGATCAATCGGTCGTTTAACCACGTGAAGCCGTGGTTGCAGACGGATTCTGGCAGCCCCGCTAGCCTGGAATTCCGGGCCCGGTGGCTTTGCGTCCCAGCCGCTCACGTAACCGCAAGCGCACAGGGTTGCCCTGTTTCAGAACCGTTGTAGTGATAACCCTGCTGAGGGACTCCTCCGCCTGGAGCACGCCTGCAATACCCTGTCCGGCCAGCAACCTGTGTCTCGAGACATCGGGATGCGTTGGCAGCTTAGAGGCCGCAGAAATTCGCGCCATGTTCCTGACGCCGCCCTACTCGCACCCAGCCAACTTGGGGGAGCACCGGCGTCCAATACCCGTACTGAGAGGCGGAATATAGATGGCCCATGCCCATTTAACAAATTCTGTTTTGGAATTTGGCGTTCTCAGACTCAGGATGAATACTGAAGCCGCGACGAAATGATCACCGA
>CAMYJY010000309.1 GCA_947258835.1 uncultured Pirellulales bacterium | reverse complement strand
ACAGCGGTCACCTTTTTACTGCCCAAATGGGGTGGTCAAGCAAACGACATTACCGAGTTGGCAAAAACCGTAAGGCTGTTTGGTGGTCCTGACTACGGTGGCGTGCAGTATTTTAAGACGGTCAAGACAGCAGTTAATCATTTGGGAAATGGAATCCTGACTAGCCAAAGTGAGATTTCTTGGGATGAAACAGTTGCTGGATTCAAGCAACTGCAACAGGTTACAACGGATTCCGATCTAAGCTGGAATCAATTTGCAAGAGTTTCCCATGCCTTCAATAAACGAAAGGCCGCTCGCGAGGCATTCCGGCACATTGATGGCGGTTGGGACAAGAGTCGAAGTCGCGTGTGGGGCAAAAGGTCCTTATTCAATCAGGTGCGAGATTGGGCAACGCAAGATTTTGGTGTCGAGAAATCTGGACTGATGGCAGCGATTCGGGCAGACGATGGCGGGCAAGTGATTCGTTTGTTGTACCAGGGCGCCGATGTTGATGAGGAGGATGTGGCGGGAAACACGCCGCTGCTGATTAGTCTCAAGGAGGTGTTGTTGGAAAGAGATAAATCACTACTGCATGGAACAGATAACCACCTGCGGCCCCCTCTTTTCAAGGCAGCAGCGAAGGGGGATATCCTCACCGTGAATTATCTACTGGCACAAGGAGCGGATGCCAAGGCACGGGACATAAAAGGGCGTAGTGCACTGGACTATGCCAGAGATCAAGGGCAGGGGGAGATTGTCGCGATACTCTCCCTCCAATAACCCGTGTCTGCTGCGGGGCGAGGCAGCGCCTGACACGGCGTGTATTTTTTGATCCTGGTTAGTTCCTAACGAGGTCTGGCCTCGAACCAATGCGAGCTGCCGTTCGGAAGACGTGTGCCCGCTCCCGTTGGTCGCTGCAAAAATTTGACTCAAGTACAACAAGTTTGGCCGCATAAGCAGACTGACTTGGCGGGCAGGTGCCGGCCCCAGCGAGGTCTCGCGGAGTCTGTCCGTACCCGCCAACCGCGCGCGGGAATGCTACTCTTCATGGTCCTCCGCTTCGATCACCTCGGCGGCGAAAGTGGCGTAGGCGGAGCCAATGTGGCGTGCCATCGAGTCCGGGAAGACGTGAAAATCCCCCTGCTTGAGCCCCGCCAGCACGGCTTCGGCCACGCAAGTCGCGGGCTCCGCGATGTCCGTCAGGCCGGCCGCCACTGCCATGTCGGTGGCAATGGGGCCCGGGTGCACGCTCATGACGTGGATGCCATCTTCCTGCAGGTCAGCGCGCAGTGATTGCGTCAACGAATAGGCTGCGGCTTTGGAAGCACAGTAGGTGGCGAAGCGGGGGAAGGCCCGCAGGGAGGCGACCGAGTTGAGCTGCACCAGGGCTCCGCCACCGTTGGCCCGGATTACCGGCGCGAAGGCCTGCGCGACTTGCAGGAAGCCGAAGACATTGGTCTCCATTTCAAATCGCAGGGCGTCAACGGCCGTAGCGGACAACGCCCCGGCATCGCGGAGGACCCCGGCATTGTTCACCAGCAGCGTTACGTCCGTGGCTGTGCGCGCAGCGGCCGCGATCAATTCAGGTTCCACCAGATCGAATTTCAGCGGCACCACGCGCTCCCCCCAGTGGGCAACCAGTGCGTCCATCGACTCCGGTTTCCGCACCGCGGCGTAGACCTTGGTAGCACCATGCTCCAACAACGCCTCCGTGATCGATTTGCCAATCCCGCGATTTGCTCCTGTGACCAGCGCCACCGATCCTGCCACTTCAAAGGTCATTTTTGTTTCTCCTCTTGGTCTTTATTTTGCTCTCATGTTGGCTAACGCAAAGCGTTTTCTCGTCCACGGTAGAGCACGTTGGGCTCCGCTCCAGGCTCTCGGGGATTGTAACCTGGGTACTCCTCCGTAGGCAATCAGTTTTTTGGCCGGAGAATTGTGTGGGACCAACGTAGACCAGGCAAATTGCCGCTGAGGGCGGCGGTCGGTTCCGCACTGCGTTGCAATGCCTGGCCGACCGCACCGCGACCATAATTTGTTTGGCATCGCAAGAGGACCCAACCTTACGTAAGGCTTACGTAAGTCTTACGTAAGCCTTACGTAAGGTTTCGGTTCCCACTCCGCGACCGATGAAGGGAAGCGGAAAGGGTCGCAAAGTGTCTGTCTCTTTGCTCCCCCGTAGCCCTGGAGTTTGTTGGCGGGGAATTTTGAATCCCCACGAAACAA
>CAMYJY010000308.1 GCA_947258835.1 uncultured Pirellulales bacterium | reverse complement strand
ATGAGCGGATCAATTCAACGATTGAGCCCAGGTTGTAGCTGCCGAATTCGCGGGCCGTGTCAATCAGCTTGAACACGAGTGCCATGTCCAGCAAGCCGAACGTGTAAGGCAGCTTCTTGCCCGTGAACTTGCGGACAGCCCGCTCGCGTCGGCGTCGACGCTGCAGCTTGAGATCTGCAGCCATCCACGCCTCACGGGCCTGTTCCTTCTCGTCGAACAGTCGCAGCAACTTCATCTGTGAGTGGTAGTCTGCGGGGCTACCCAGTGCCACTTCGTGGCTCTTGCAGTCCTGTTCGACGGCCTGGAACGCCAGTTCCGCCTGTTCGTAAATTCGCTTCAACCGGTCGTGCTTCCACGCAGCAAGCTTGCGGAGAACCACAGCCCAGCTGCACACAAGCGCGTAAATAATCGCCATCGTGGTTCCCTTATTCGGGGGTCGTGTTTCGCGGTGCTGTTGACGCGCCACGCGCGCACCGGTAGCCCCGTCAAAACGAAATGGAAAAAGCAAACGCACGCGTATCCCGGTTGTCGCGCGTCAGATGCGGCCACTTCCCTGGGCCGGCATCGGTGATGTGGCATTGCTGCCACCTTCCGGCAAAGGCAAAGAGGAAAGCGTCAGGCAACCATCCTCTGGCATTGACTCGCCGGTAGAAACAAAAGAAAGGGGCGCACGACAAAGGTTCGCAAAAAACTCCAGTCTTCGTCATCGTCATATTCTTCGTTGTTGTCCACCTTCTCCGCGTCGCTGGCTGGGGCAGCCAGGGTCGGCGATTCATAGTGACTGCCGGCAGCCGGAAGGTTTTTGATCGCGGCAATCGCGGGGCAGATGGACTGGCGCCACATGTCACCCCCGAATCGAAAGCTCATAAACACCCAAAAAAGGTTCAGCGGCTGTCCAGCACGCGGGCAAGAAATCACGCCGTGGTGGCCGGGCTGGTTTTGGAGCGTCGGCGGTTGTACCAGGAATCGTCGGCAAGAGAATTTTCCAGGTTCCCTGGTTGCGTGGGATGGCCAGCGCCTGATTCGGGAAACCCGGATCATCACTTGTTCACCGCGGGCGGGCCAGGCCGCCAATTCGCGACCCGGAGGGTGTTGGACGCCGTAGGTGGGCGGGTTCGGGCAGACGGTCAGCTCGACCCGGATTGCCTCGAACCTTTAGGGGGCGAATTGCGTCTTTTCGTATTGCGAGAGGGTCGAGTTTCGGTATATTTACTGGTTTTCGCATCTCCGCCAGCGTAGCTCAGTTGGCAGAGCAGCGGTTTTGTAAACCGCAGGTCGTGGGTTCGAGCCCCTCCGCTGGCTCTCGCTGTTTTTGCCGTGAGCGGTTCGCGTTGTGTGCCGGCGCGAAGATGGCGAAAGGTTGGCAGGGCAGGAGAGACAACATTTTTTCCCGGGGGGATACCGAAGCGGTCAAACGGGACAGACTGTAAATCTGTTGGCTCATGCCTTCGGAGGTTCGAATCCTCCTCCCCCCACTGCACAGGCTGACTCAGGGACGAATCATCCGGCGACTTTAGCGGGACAGGGTTGATTACGAGTCACACCAAAAAGTTGCAACAACAGGATCGCAAGGGATTGCTTTTGTCCACGGCTGGACAATCACATATCAGAAACATCCACACGGATCCTTTCGGAAATTATTGAACTCGAAATGTCGGGAGTACCCTATAGGTGCTGGCGGCATTTGAAATAGATTAGCGGGTGTAGCTCAATGGCAGAGCTCCAGCCTTCCAAGCTGGTGGTGAGGGTTCGATTCCCTTCACCCGCTCATCCTGCAGGGCTGCCGGAGAACTTTGACAGAGCCGGTTCACAGGTATTGGTTTTATTAAAGAGATTTGAACTCAGGGATTTTGCTGCTGCTGTAGCTCAGTGGTAGAGCGCGTCCTTGGTAAGGACGAGGTCATGGGTTCAAATCCCATCAGCAGCTTTGATTTGTGTTAGTTGGTCGCGTGGGCCGACGATTTCGTTTTACTTGGTACATACAGAACAGGTGTAAATAGAGATGGCCAAGGAGGAATTTAAGCGGACTAAACCGCACGTAAACGTTGGCACTATCGGTCACATTGACCATGGTAAAACCACCTTGACCGGCGCCATTCTGGCTGTTCAGGCAGCCAAGGGTCTGGCCGAGGCCAAGGGATATGCCGAGATCGCCAAGGGCGGTACGGTACGCGATGACACAAAAACGGTGACCATCGCCGTAGCGCATGTGGAGTATGAATCAGATACTCGTCACTATGC
>CAMYJY010000307.1 GCA_947258835.1 uncultured Pirellulales bacterium | reverse complement strand
GGGCAGATGAGAACTTACCCATCGACAGCCCAATGGATTGGCTTCGCTGGGATTTTCGATCACGCGGCAGGTAAAAACTTACCTGCCGCTCGCCTTAAGAAGCGGCGTGGGGATCTTGAGTTTGCATGAAAAAGGCTTTTTTTTGCCCTGGCAGTGCAAAATGAAAACCGCAGTCCAGCATGAACTGCTCGGAGGCGGAAATGACCATCAGTTCGGTGATGTGATGTTCCTGGGCCCGGGCCACACAGCGGCGGACTAAGTCCTTACCGACTCCGTAACCCTGCACTTCGGGAGAGACGGCCAAACACAGCAGCTCTGCCAGCTTACGGGAGAAGATCTCGATGCAGGCAAAGCCGACCAGACGTCCCTCCTGCTCGGCCGTAAAACCGTTTTGGACCAGGGCGGCTAATTCCTCTTCATTTCGGGGCCGCAACACCTTTTGCGCAACAAAGGGCTTGATCAAGGCCGCAATCGCCGGCACGTCCTCGGGGCAGGCCTGGCGGACTTGGTAGGGAGCGGACATCGGGGGGCACCTTCACCGTAGGCTGGGGCGCAGCGCCCCACCTCTTTTTTATGTGAGATCTGAGATGTGAGATATTTGATGTGAGATATTTGATGTGAGATGCGACTTCTCGGGTAGGCTGGGCGCAGCCCCACCGATTCTCTAAATCTTGGCTACCTTGCAGGGCGCTCACGACATCTCCCGCACATCAAGACGGGCTTGATACCGCCTAGTTGGATTGTTGCCACACTTTGGGACGGACAACGTTTTTGGCCAGGCCCAATTTTTCCAGCAGGCGAATGGTGAGCCAGGTGACGTCAAATTCCCACCACTTGTGGCCGTGGGCGGCGGCCCGCTGGTCGGCGTGGTGGTTGTTGTGCCAGCCTTCGCCGTTACTCCAAAGACCCACCCAAAAATTGTTCCGGCTGTTGTCGCTGGTGTCGTAGTTGCGATAGCCCCACACATGGGTTACCGAGTTCACGCTCCAGGTGATATGCCAGGTCAGCACGGTGCGGACAAACACGCCCCACACCATCAGGCTGGCACCAAATTGCACGCCGCCGAGGGCCGTTCCGGTGAGTGGCCAGCCCACGACAAATCCAGCCGCAAAGAACACGAACATCGAGGCCAGATAAATTTTCAGCCAGTTTTCCCGCCTCTCCAGCCGCAGATAAAATGGGTCGCGGAGGATGTCGCGGGTAAAACGTTGGTAGTCATGGACGTTGGTGAACTCGCGGTTTTGAAACATCAGCCAGCCGCAGTGCCCCCATAAAAAGTTAACCAGCGGGCTATGTGGGTCGGGGCGATGATCCGAGTGTTTATGATGGATCCGGTGCATGGCCACCCAGCAGGCGGGCGTGTCTTGCATGGTGCACACGCCCAGCACCGCCAAGGTATGTTCCAGCCATGTGGGACAGGTGAGCCCTTGGTGCGTGAGCAAGCGGTGGTAGCACAAATTGATTCCCAAGGTGCCAAACATGTACAGGCCCAAGATCGCCAGCACCACGCCCGTCCAGCTGAAGAACCACGGAAAAAATGCCAGGCAGGCCAGCAGGTGCACGGCGGGAATACCGACAGCATAGCGCCAGCGGACCTGAACGGGGTTGACCGCGGTTTCGGGCCAGGCCAAGGGATCCCAGCCGGCACCGGTGGACTCCGGCGCTTCCGCCGCGATATCTGTCTCGTCCTGTTCATCCGTTACTACGTCTGTCGCCATGGAAATTAGATCCGGTGTGTTGCCGTTTGTAGGTGTGCTTGCCGCCATCCTGGTCACGGGCCTGCCCGTCCACGGTGGGAGGGATTTTAGGCCCTAGGGCCTTTCGAGCAGCAAGCATGCGAATTCTCACCTAGTATACTGAATCTGCTGATGCTTTGTCATCGTGAAAATTGCGGCAGATGGGCGGGAACGCACTCCGTGGGTTGGCGGCCCTCTGCGGGGGTTTGGCTCAGTGTCCTAACGACGGGAATGAGCCGGTGGGCGATAGCCCGGTTCTCGCGCGTTTCACGGAACCGGGGCTATCGCCCATCGGCTCAGGATCGCCAGAGGGGGCGTCCCCCGTGCAAGCCGCTGCCAGGTTCTCTCGCCCCTACCCCGGGTGGCACCCAACGCCGGTAACGATTTCAGTGGCAGTCTTGGGGGGTTCCAGTCATTCCCGCGCAGGCGGGAATCCAGGCACTCGGAAAGGTTCTCGTACTTTATGGATTCCCGCCTGCGCGGGAATGACGGTAAGTAGCACTGGG
>CAMYJY010000306.1 GCA_947258835.1 uncultured Pirellulales bacterium | reverse complement strand
GTCGCATGTCGGAAAGCATCCACAAAGTCGTCGTCGGTTGCCTGCCCCCCATCGATCAGGCGAATTGGTACCAGTTCCGCGCCATGAGCAATCCCAGTGCCACCGATGTCGTTGTCATCCAACGCTGCAATGATACCCGCCACGGCCGTTCCGTGAGCATTGGTCGGATCGCCTTCCATAACGTTGGGGCTAGCATTGTCATCACCGGTAATGGCATCAAACTGCAAGACAGTATTCAGATTGCCGTCCAAATCAGGATGGACGCTGACCGTGTCCACTCCCGAATCGATGACAGCCACCACCACACCACTACCGGTCAGTCCCGACTGCCAGGCAGGCACCACGTTGATGTCTTCTCCCACCGTCGCAAAAATGCTTTGGAAGTCTGGATTGCCAACTTGTTGGCCGGAATTGATCAAATACCACTGATCGGCCACCAGAGGGTCGGTCGGGATCGCATGAGACACGACCTGACTGCTGGCGGAACTTGTGTGGGACAAATATCTCTCGAGCTCATGCAGCAAAACCTGCTGGGCACCCTCCGTGGAGGCACTGGAGTACTCTGCCAACTCCGCTGGATCGATCAACCCAGGGGTATTGGCGGACATCACGCGACGATCTTCCAAGGTTTCGAAGCCCAAGTGTTTGTGCCGCTGCTGTTGACGCTGCCGACGACTGACGCCCTGGGGGCGCCGCGACTTCGGCGCGTGACGCCCCGACATGAGGCTACGATGAAGATTTGTAGGCATAATCCCTGTATCCCTGTTCCCGTTGACATGAATGGCTGCTGCGGTCGCAAATAGGCAAATAGCCTCTGACTCTTGCTTTCACTTCAGAGCTACGTTGCACATGGCGCGCCCTGGACTCGGCAGCCGGGTGACTGGCAGGAGCGGCCGCTAGTGATGCATGCACCCATCCGCAAAAAACGTGCCGCCCACTCTTTCCACATTTGCCTCTGCTTCACAAGCTGGTACTGCGTTGTTCCGCTCCAAAACGCCTCCGCCTGGATGCCAGCGCTGCAGTCGAATCGAGCGACGAAGACCAATACGGTGCGTGGCCGGACCAAAAACTACCCGACGCCCCTAGCCACACACCTTCACTCCAGCCTAGTAAGGAACTCAAAAAACGTCAAATTTTCTTCCCAGGCCAAAGAAGTAGTTTTAGGGTACACGTTTAATTTCCAGTTTCCAAGTTGAATCTTGGAAAACCGGACCAGCTGGGTTTTGATGCTGCCGGCGCTCCCCCCAGCGGATGGGCAATTTCAGGAAATATGACGGTTATGAGGGAAACACTGATTATTTGCTTCCTAACGATCCGATAAGTCTTCCCAGTCGGGCTCTACCTGCATTTTCAATGTGCGGGGACAGTCCAAGCTTGAAATCTCGGCCAAACGTCACGCTGGGCAACCAGTCGGAGCCGGGGGAGCATCAGGGGGAGCTTTTCGATGATCTTGCGCACTCACAGCAGTCGCCTGGCTGCCAGGTCGATAGTTTTTTTCTCGGTTTTCGCCCTCGTGCCACAGCTGGCCTGGTCCCAAGGTGCGTACGTTCAGCCCACTTTTATGCAAGCTGGGCAGGCGGCTCCCAGCAGGCCACCGTTTGCAGGCACTTTATTGGCCGGTGGGCCAGCAGCTGCCGAAGGCGATACGTTTATGGATGTCGCCGGCAATCCGATCGTGATGCCGGCCAGCTACTATCCCACAGTTCCTGCTGGCCCCGCCGGTTATGGCCCGCCCGCTCCCGGATGCTACGGGGATCCCATGGCCGTCGATTTTGGCTGTTACGACGAGGAACAATGCGGCCCTCATTTTTTTGACGTCTCCGCCGCAGTCGTGTTTTTGCAGGGAGAAAATGTCTTCCAAGGACTGCTACCTTTTACCGCGGCGGGGTTCGGCAGTCCCGATTTTTTTCTCGATCCGGTCAACGATTTTGGTGAGTACGAACCTGGCTGGGAAATCGCCGCACGGTACGACATTGGTGCCCTGGCCCTGGTTGAAGCAGCCTATACCGGGCTCTACGATATCAGCTTCTCGGATGAGGCCTTGTCTTCAGATATCAATCCAAACGCCCTGGTAAGTATCTGGGGCGACTATGGACTCAACCCGATCGATGGGCTCGACAACGCTTCTGAACATGCCATTGACTATCAAGCAAAACTGCAAAGCACGGAAATCAACTACCGGCGGTACTGGGTGGGCAACAATCCTCGTGTCTCAGGCACCTGGCTGGCGGGTGCGCGCTATT
>CAMYJY010000305.1 GCA_947258835.1 uncultured Pirellulales bacterium | reverse complement strand
ACACGCCGGCGTTGACCTGCGTGGGGCCAGCAAAACTATTGCCTGAGGTGGCCAACTCCAAAGTTCCGGTCCCATTTTTGGTCAGGCTGCCAGCAGCGAGGGCCCCCACCCCGACCAGTGTGTAGTCGGCCGTAGCATCCACAATGGTCTCGGTTGGCCTTAAGCTGCCGGCCAGGCTCACGACTTTTTCCTGCCCCGCATCAGTAAAAGTCACCGTGTCCCCGTTGGCAAAGAGTACGGCCTCCGTGCCGTTATCAAAATTGGCGGTGGATTGCAAATCCCACACATTGCTCTCGCTCCCGGTCCAGGTGAGGTTCTCGGGCTCACCCGCCACGGCCACACTTAATTCGTACAGCTGCACGTTGTTTTGGGCCCCTGTTATCTGTGCGTAATAAGTCCCCGGGTCAAGTTCCACAACCAGCGACTCGGTCCCCCCCACCCCCGCCGCATTCGAGCTTCCCAGCTCCGTGACACCATTGGCAGCCAGCAGCGTTAAGGTCAAATCCGAGAGCGAACGCGTATCCAGCGAGGACACGGTGCCACCTTCCGGGCCGATTTCGTAGGAGGCTCCCTGGGGTCTGAGGTCGAGACCAATCTCCGCGGTATCTGTCAGCTCAAAGCTGAAGAAATCCGTGTCGGAGTTGTCATCAATGCTGACAAAGTCTTGCTGGGCGGCTGCAATCGACGTCGCATTGCCGTGCCGACCAATGACGGCTGTGTGCACAGGCCCCACCTGCCCCAAAAAGTAGGCCGCGGACCACGTATCGTTGCCACCGTTTTTCTCGCGGACATCACCGTACAACCGGTGCATGGCCAGCACGTCGTCCAGCTGGGGGCCGTCGAAGCTCGCCGAGATGGTCGGCTCCATTAAAAAACGTTCGTTGGGAGCGTTGATATGGTTGATGCCCACCCCGTGTAAGGCCTCGTGCATCACCGTGTTGCGAAAACGGAGGTAATTTTGCGAGGTATTGGCGAAGTGAGAAATATTGTCGGTATCAATCACCATGTCGCCATGATCGGGGAAATAATTGTAAGCCAGGGTGTTGGACCCCGCTTCCCCATCGATCGAATGGCCACCGATCCGGATATCCGGCCGCACACCAAGTTGCCCCACTGGGGATGTTGAGGTATTGATCGCCTCACCGGTGTCTTGGGGTTCGTACACATACGTCAGCCCGGAAAGCTCACTGAGACGCCCCAAGGCATCATCGAAGATCGGCATCCAGTCGCCCGCACCGATATGGGTATCCAGGAAACTGACCAGATCGCTGGCCGAATCTCCCTCGCTACCGCTAATGGTCGTACCATCGTCGACCAAGCCCCAGGTCAACGTGACCGGTGTCCCCGTCAAGCCGGTGGATCCATCGGTCGCCGTGTTGTTCCAGCGATCATTGGCCTCGAAGGCGTGGAGGCAGCGACCAGAAAAGTGCCCCACCGAGGGATGCAGCGCAGTCACGACCGCCACGGTCCACAACGCCAATCGCACCAGCGGATAGTCCAAGCTGCTCATCAATCGTGCCGCCCTCCGCCATGCCACCGCTGAGAATCTTTGTTGCCTACGCCCTGATTGCTCCCAACTCATTATGAGCTACAGCTACCAATCCAGCAAATAAAACAGCAGGAAACAGAGGGTGTGGGGAGCTGCAGCTATGCGTCTTCGAAGCGAAGCTCAAGAATCTCAAAACGGTTGGTGCCGGCAGGCACCTCGATGGCTACCTGTTCCCCCACTTTTTTGCCCAACAGGCCCTGTCCGAGAGGACTGGTAATCAGAATCTTTCCCACATCGTAGTCCTCGTCACCGGCGCCCACGAGGGTAAATTCCTCCGTGTCGCCAAAGTCAAGATCCTTGACCTTCACGGTCACGCCAAAGACCACTTGGTCCTTTGGCAAGGTGGACATGTCGATGATATCCGCACGGGACAGCTTGTCTTTTAGCAAATTAATTTTGGCTTGGAGCATCCCCTGGCTTTCGCGGGCCCCATGGTATTCCGCGTTTTCGCTCAAATCGCCTTCCGCCCGCGCGGCAGCAATCCGCTTTTCGATCTTGGGCATTTCTTCATTGGACAAATGCTCCAACTCGGCTTTCAGCTTGTCAAACCCCGTACGCGTCATGGGCACACGTTCGCTCATCTTCATCACTCCAAATAAGGCGAGCGGCAGGTAAGTTTTTACCTGCCGCGTGATCGAAAATCCCAGTGAAGCCAATCCATTGGGCTGTCGATTGAGCGTGATCTGGTAGCCGCAGCCCTGACAAACGCCGTCCTCGGCCTGGGCCATGCCATCCGCTCCTTTGCTACCAATGATCCGATCGTATTCGGCTTTAATTTCCGCCGGCACCTCCTGCTCGGCGGCAGCCAACTCGGCCTCCAGACGCTCCATATCCACCTGAATCAACTGGGCCTCGGCAGCCACCGCCTGCCGACATTTTTCCAGCTCGGCCTCGATGGCCGCCACCTGCGTTTTGGCCTCGCCCACGGCGGCCTCAAATTGATCGCCCTGTTCCATGGCCTCGAGAATCTCGTCCGCCAAGACACTGTTGGCCATCTCTGCAGCGGCAATCTGTTCCAGCAGCAGTTGGTATTCCTTATTACTACTGCACGCGTTGAGTTTGGCCCGAGAATCCAGAATTTTGTTTTCTCCGGTCTTGAGCTCCAGCTGTTTCCGATCGACCAACAACAGGGTCTGCCGGACATTCTCTTGGGCACGAGCCAACACCTCTTGCTGCTGATGGAGATTGGCCTGGTGCGCCTGCACGCGACGAGGCCCCCGCGCCAAACGCCCCCGCAAATCGCTCAACTGCGAGTGAATTCGATGCAATTCACGCAACATCACCGTCGAAACTGCCATCGAAAACATCCTTATCGCGTATTACAGGTTAGCGAGCAGGCCCTCCGCGGGGCCCGCTGTGCAAGCCGCTGGAGCCGCCTGCAGTGGGTGAAATACGTCCGTGCCACGTACAGCGACGCCCGCTTAGACCGCGACTTGCTACCCCACAGCGTAATGCAAATCACGCTCGTTTTCTAGGACGCTGCAGAAAAGGCTGGCCAAATTTGAGAGCGGCACCGACACGTGTGGGTGGCACCCAACGCTGGTAACGATTTTCCCAGTGCGGCAGAAACCGCCCCCGGCTCGATCGGAGGCCTGCCCTCGGCTTGATCGGGGGCCTGCCCTCGACTCGATCGGGGG
>CAMYJY010000304.1 GCA_947258835.1 uncultured Pirellulales bacterium | reverse complement strand
GCCCACTCCATCCGCGTCTCAACCAGGTTTCGTTGTGAGCCGCCGCGGTGCACAAACGGAGGCTGTTTTCTCGGGCTTTACCGGCTTCATGGAGGCCCCGTTTTCAGTTTGAGCCATCATGACTGCGTCACCCGGACGCATGAAAAATACCGCTGACGGGGGGCAGCCGGGAAGACTTATTTTCTTAGGAGTTATGTACTAGTGGCCGGTGCGTGAGTAGACCTTTACTTGGAGTGGCAACACGATGGTTCAGCGCGATTGGTTTTGTCTCGCTTTACGACTGTTTGGGCTTTGGCTTTTGATCCAGTCCATCGAGCAGTTTGCTTACTATGTGCTGATGGTAATTGCTACGATAGAAGCAACAGACTCCGCGCCAGGAATTTATTATATGGCCTCTGCTGTACTGGCGTTTATTGTGCGTACTATCATGGGCCTGGTACTGCTCTGGTTTGCCCCGGCGATTGCTATGCGGTTCTATCCACGTACCGAGTCGACGGAAGTATCGCACGTGGATAGTGAAACGAGACCGCTTCAGGTTGGTATCCAGATCTTGGGGCTGTATGCCTTGCTATTGGCAGTGCAATCTGCTTCCGACGTGATTGTGCATTACCTTCGTGGTGCTAGTAATACGTATTTGACGAGCCTGTTCACCTGCGGGCTCAATCTTATATTCGGTGCCATGCTGATCCTGTGGAACGAGCGGGTGTTGGCCTGTATAGAACGCATGCGTTACGTTCCCGAGCGCGATGCCTATGAGCCTCCCCCCTTGAGAGAGTGAGTTTTACGGTATCAGGAGGAGATGCCCGGGTCGGCTGAAAAACCTATCTTTGTACTGCGGTTTCCCCGGGTGGCACCCAACGCTGGTAACGATTTCAGTGGCGGTATTGGGGGGGGCCAGTCATTCCCGCGCAAGCGGGAATCCATTCCCGCCTGCGCGGGAATGACGGTAAGTCGCGCCGGGAATGACGCAGGAAATCCTTGTCTGCTGGAGTAAAATCGTTACCAGCGTTGGGTGCCACCCGCGCTGTTTCTCACGGAGGCACAGAGACACGGAGACAGTAAAGTCGTTTCGCCTCTGCACTGCACGTATCTTCTTTGCATCTCGTGCTAACTCCAAGCGCCGCTGGAGGCCAATTGCCGCAGTTGGGGCACGATGGCCCGCAAGGCGCGGGCCCGGTGGCTGATGGCCCGTTTCACGGCTGGGCCCAGCTGGCCAAAGGTTTGGTGATATTCCCGTACTTCAAACAGGGGGTCGTAGCCAAAACCGTTGGAACCTGAGCCCTCCAGACGGATCGTACCGTGGCAGGTGCCCGAGCTCTCGGCGCGGATGGTACCGCTAGGGTCGGCCACCGTTACGTGGCAGTAGTAACGGGCCTGGCGTTTTTTCGGGGGTGTGTCGGCCAAGGCGGCCAGCAGGTGGGCGTTGTTTTCCACGTCGCTGGCCTGCGGTCCCGCGTAGCGGGCCGAGTAAATGCCGGGTGCTCCCTTGAGGGCGGTGACTTCCAAGCCGCTATCGTCAGCCAGCACCCAGGACTGCAGGTGAATCGCTTGTTGGCAGGCCTTGGCTTGGGCGTTGGCGGCAAAACTGTCGCCGTCTTCGACCACGTCCAATGCCTGAGGAAAATCTTGCAGTGTTTGGATTTGAAAACCAAAGGGGGCCAACAACTCCGTCAGTTCACGGCCTTTGGCGCGGTTGGTGGTACCGATAACGAGTTGCATCATTCATTGCAGCTGAGATGGGTCTGGTGGTTACCGGCTTCCGAGCAGCCTTGTTTTCCGTGCGACCATTGTACAGCGCTGGGCCGTCAGCTCAATTCCTGGCGTAGGCAGAGCTTACCGACTGGCGCGGGACGCGGACCGGCTGGGGGTCGATATCAAAGGGCAGGCCGACAAACCGTTTGGGATGAAAGCCCTGGCCAAGATGCGCCTTGTTGTCGCCCAGCAGCTGCTGGAATTTGGCCTTTTGGCGTTGCTCCAGCAGGAGGTCTTGTTGGGCCGGCCGGTTGAAGATGTTGTGCGGCGAGCGGGCGCCAAACGTTTCGATGATTGTTTTGGCATCGGGGTGGGTGAGTAGAATCGTGCCATTGGGTTGCACGGTCGCATCCTGGAACGAACCTACGGCGACATAGCTTTCGTGGCGGTCATGAAACTCGTAGGCTTCCCAGCCTTTTTCTCGCAAGGCGGCCGTGAGCAGGTGGGCATTTTCGGCGGCTTTGACCAGTGCATCACTCGTTTTTTTCGGTGTCTCCTCCGCAACGGGCTGATTGGCTCCCTGGAAGGACCTCCGGCCTTTGAAAGTAGCGACCCGCATGGAAAAGTTGCCCGGACATGTGAGCAGCGAGAACTCGAGGTCTTGGTTCCACTTGGCGACTTTGGGATCCACGCCCGGTGGTACAAAGTATTCCTTGGGAAGGAGGGGATTTTTGGTGAGGAAGGCGTGCCCCAGGGGGCCTTTGGCTTGGGGCTTGCCTAGTTTTTGGTGGATGAGATTGTGAAATTTACGGACGGCGGCCAAACTTTGGCTCGTGGGTTGCCCGTCGTTGTCCGTGAGTGCCGCGGGCCGGAGATGTTTGATTTGTTGCAGCATTTTTTGGGCGGCCGGGTTGGAAAGCGAGGGAAAATCACCCACCAGCACGGCGTGTTGCAGCACCTCGTTCCCGCGTTGGTAGCGGCGTTTGATGCGGCCGCCGTATTGGTCAATGCCACGTCCCGGGTTCCCATCGCCCAGTTGAAATGTCATGCCGTAGTAATAGGCTGGCAACCCAAACTGTTCCCGCAATTCGCCAACCAATTGCCGCGCCTCGGTTTCTCCAGCGGGGCCTGAAAACGAAGCGGCCATCACCATCCAAGGCCCTCGCTCCGCGGTCAGGGCTGGGGCGTTGGTGCTGGTTGGACTTTCAGGGGACTGTTTCCAAAAGGCACCTGCGGCCAGGGCTGGTGGCAGGCTGAGGGAAGTGCCCTGGTGCCAAGCTAGCACTAGCAACAGGCCTAGCAATAATCGCTGCATCGCGCGCGTATCTCCCGGAGGCATTCAGCTGTTTTCAGATCGATCGGCAGGGGAGGCTAGCAAACCTGCCCACGGCTCACCAGAGGGATTTAAGGACAGGAATTTTGATTTTCAACCAGTCTCTATACCAGGGTGGGCGCCCTCTCTGTCGCGCCTGAGCCGTTTGGCG
>CAMYJY010000303.1 GCA_947258835.1 uncultured Pirellulales bacterium | reverse complement strand
GTTAAGAGCAAGTTGCTGTGGGTTTCGTGCAGCTGGGGATTGATGGTTAAGGCCTGCCGCTGTGCCTGCATCGCGGCGCCAAGCTGGCCGGCCCGACGGTGGACCTCGCCCAGGTTGCTGTGTACTTCCGCGTAGTCGGGTACGGCCGACAAAACCTGTCGGTAGCTCTCCGCCGCGGCGGTCAACTGCCCCTCCGCCGACTGGGCATTCCCCAGCTGGATCCGCAAATCAATCGCCTCCGGCTGCAACGTGAGAGCGCGCTCCAAACACTCGCTGGCAGCAGCAGGCATGCCGACAACCTGCCAACACTGTCCCAGCAGCGCAAACCCCTCCACCCGCTGCGGATCTCGCTGGATGATCTCGTGGCAGACTTCCACGGCCTCCGCCAGGTCTTGGCGACACAGCAGCGCCCGCGCCAGGTTGACACGTGATACAACCGACTGGGCATCTGCCGCGATCGCCTCGCGGAAAGCGTCGATCGAGGCGTCCCAGTGGCTGCTGGCGGCCAGCGCGGTACCGAGGTTGTTCAGACAGCCTACCCGGTCTTCCAGGGGCTGGTCCTGCAAGGAAAGGGCCCGGCGGTAGGAGGCTACGGCGACGTCAAACTGCCGCTGGGCAAATTCCGCATTTCCCTTGCTCAGATGGCCCACGGCAAGCTGGGGGTGATACCGTACGACCTCCGCAAACACCTCCAGGGCCTGACCAAAATCTTCCTGGGCGGCCCAAGCCTGGCCCTTGGCGAGTAGCACGGCGGCCGCGGTCGGCTCCAGAGCCAGCGCCTGATCGAAAGCCCGGATGGCCTCCCCGTAGCGAGCCGCCTCGGCCAGCTGACGGCCCCACGCGTGGTAATGCTGGGCGGAGCTGCCTGGCCCAGGGGCTGGGACCTGGTCGCGTCGCTGTCCCGGGCCCTCCGGGTTGGCTGGTGGATGCATGCGATTACACTAGCGATTGCTGGTCCAAAACCGAGTCCGATATTTTTCGAGGTCCGGAAGCCTGGCCGGCGACAGGCTCACAAACCATGGCAGCAGACGGCCGGGGCCCTGCCTGCCAGAGCGGTGCTGATGATTGACGAACGACCGCTGTGCTATTAACATGGCTACTGCGAGTCGCTGTGGCAAGCGGCAAAGGCCCGGCCTGGCATGCGGACTACGGAGTTCATAGCAATGGAAGGTAAAATCTCTGTTCTGGAGAACGTGCTCAACAAGCTCAGCCTGATTCCGGGCCTGAACTTCTTGGCAACCTACGTCACCGATGCCCGCATGGCGCAGACCCAGGTCGAACAGACCGTCGGCGACTACCAATCGTATGTCGAGGCAGCCAAAGAGGCAGCCCAAGAAACGTAAACCGATGTCTCTAAACCGATGTCTCTAAACCGATGTCTCTAAACCGATGTCTCTAAACCGATGTCTCTAAACCGATGTCTCTAAACCGATGTCTCGAAGCCGATCCGTCTCTAAGCTGCTCCCAAAATGGCTATTCATAAAATAACGTCCTCTTTGCCCACCGACGCGCTGCATCTGCGGAGCATGTTGGTGCGGGAAGAGTTGAGCCGGCCATTCGAGTACACGGTGGATTTGCTCAGTGACGAAAATGATATCGACCCCAATAAGTTGTTGGGGAAATCCATGACGGTGGGCATTGAGTGCCCCGGGAAGCAAACCCGAAATTTTAACGGCTTGGTCAGTCATTTTACGTACCACGGCCGCTACGGTGGGGGGTACGTGCAGTACCGCGCTATCCTCCGTCCGTGGTTCTGGTTCCTCAGCCATACGTTGGACTGCCGGATTTTCCAGGAAAAGACCGTCCCGGAAATTTTTAAATACGTCTGCAAAGATCTCAACAATTTCTCCGATTTCTCGGATAAGCTGTCGCGCCAATATGCCAAACGCGACTACTGCGTACAGTACCGCGAATCCGCCTTTGATTTTCTCAGTCGGCTGCTGGAACAAGAGGGTATTTATTACTTTTTTGACCATACCGCCAGCGAACACACCTTGGTCTTGGCTGACGCCTACAGCAGTCACAAAAAGATTATCAATGGCCCCAAAATTCCTTTCCGCGCGCCAGGCGAAGCCCGTGCGGATCTCGAACACGTCTCCAGTTGGCAAGTCCAGCACGAATTGCATACCACCGCCTACACCCTGGACGACTACGATTTTACGAAGCCCAAGGCCAAGCTGGAAACAAAATCCCAGGTTTCCCGCCAGCACGGCCAAGCCAAATTTAAGGCCTACGACTACCCAGGTCTCTACCTGGAAACCAAAGATGGAGAGCAATACGCCAAGAATCGCATTGAAGAATTGCAGTCGAAGCACCAGCGTGTATCTGGTACTTCCGACCACCACGGCGTGCGGGTCGGTGATCTCTTCGAGCTCTCCGAGCATCCCCGTGCCGCGGAAAACGCGGAGTACCTGATCCAAGCCACGGAAATTGAAATCGAGTCGGCGGAAATCGAACAATTTCGCCAAGATGCCGAAAACCGCTTTGATGTGCGGCTGGTGGCATTCCCCAGCAAAACACCCTACCGTCCCACCCGCTTGACTCCCAAACCGGTGGTGCACGGCCCTCAAACGGCTGTCGTGGTAGGCAAAAAAGGAGAGGACATCTGGACCGACAAATATGGCCGGATCAAGGTCCAGTTTCATTGGGATCGCGAGGGCAAGTCCGACGAAAAGAGCTCCTGTTGGATTCGCGTGGCGCAGCTGTGGGCCGGTGAAAGCTGGGGAGGCATGCACATTCCCCGCATGGGCCAGGAAGTGGTGGTGGAATTTTTGGAAGGGGATCCCGATCGGCCGCTGGTAACCAGCCGGGTGTACAACGAAGACCAAAAAGTCCCCTACACCTTGCCCGACAACCAGACGCAAAGTGGCATCAAGAGCCGCAGCACCAAACAAGGAAGCGCCGACTCCTTCAACGAATTGCGTTTTGAAGACAAAAAAGACGAGGAAGAAATCTATTTCCACGCCGAAAAAGATTTTCAGCGGATTGTGGAAAATAACGACACCCTCAAGGTGGGCTTTGACAAAAAGGACAAAGGCGATCAGGTCGTTGAAATCTTCAACAATCAAAAGCTCACGATTGGGGACGGCGAGGCCTCCGATGGCAGCCAAACCATTGCCATCAAGAAAGACCAAAAGACGGAGCTGAAAGAAGGCAGCCAGACCGTCACGGTCCAGAAGGACCAAAAGACAGAGCTCAAAACGGGCGATCACACCCTGAAGGTCACCGCGGGGGCCAGCACGATTCAAGCGGCCAAGAAGATTACGTTAAAAGTTGGGGGCAGCAGCATTGTGATCGAACCGGCCAAGATCACCATCAAGGCACCGCAAATCGCGGTGCAGGGCGACACGTCCGTAGCCATCAAAGGCCTCAACACCAACATCGAAGGCAGTGGCATGCTGGTGCAAAAAGGCGGCATTGTCAAAGTGAACTAGTCCAATATGAGCATGATTCTCACGGCCGTCACGGGCGGTTCGACGCCACGCAAGTTCCAATTACGGATCAACCAGTCCGCGCGGGTGGGCCGCTCGGATTGGGCGGATTTCACGGTCGATGACGAATACGCCAACCGGGAGTCACGTCACGCCCCTGACGACCGCAGCCAAGACCCTGGTCAACCAACTCCCCATCGAGGCCACCAGCCCCGTCCGAGATGGCGATATGATTGCCGCAGGGGGCACCGTGTTTCACGTTAGCCGACCGGAAGAACCCACGGCGGAAGAGGAACCCAGCGACGCAGCGGACGACCTGGTGCAGCCGGCGGTACTGACACCCCTGGCGCTGTGCCAACGGTTGGAATTTGACGAGGACGTGCAGCAGTTGGCCGCCGAGACGGATGATCACGAAACACTGATCGAGTTGTTGGTGGCGGAACAAAAATTCATCGAGGCCCTGCGGGTGCGAGCCCACGGCTGGGCCAACCGCGTGACCGTGTGGTGGGGTGTTCAGTGCGTGCAACAAACCAAACCCCAGCTGCCGGACGCCCAGCAGCAGGCGCTGGCCGCCGCTGTGGATTGGGTTGCCGAGCCCGGTGAGTCGCTGCGGCGACGCGCCGAGAGCTGCGGTGAAGCGGTGGATTACGGTGGCCTTGGCGGTTGCCTGGCACTGGGGGCCTTCGGCAGCGAAGGCAGCTTTGCCCCGGTAGGCATTCCCTATCTGGAGGCGGATGACCGGGTCACGGGACAAGCGGTGGCGGCAGCTCTGCTGCTGGCGGCCTACCAACCCGGAAGTCGTGGGGCCGAAGAACGGCTGGCGGGCTTTTTGGCAACTGGCCAACAGATCGCCAGCGGAAAAGTCGTACCCCCTTGGGAAACATAACGATGCCCCAGAATCGAGGACGCTGGGCGCCGCCCACCACAGCACGCTACCGCGCCGCAGGCAAGGGCCCGCTCGCGTGGTTCGCTGCCCTGCGGACAAACAACAAGAATCGCCACCGCGTGTCGTCCGGGGGCCTGCCAGCCCCCCGGAAATCTTGGCGGCTAGAAGACCTGTTTGGAGCCTCTGAGCGGATGTGGCGGTGGATCCGCCGACTCGCCATCATGGCGCTCATTGTGGCCCTGACGTGGTACCTGTTTTTCCTCACCATCTCTCCCTTTGGACACCCGAACACCTATGTGGT
>CAMYJY010000302.1 GCA_947258835.1 uncultured Pirellulales bacterium | reverse complement strand
CGGGCACGATGCCCGCCTGACTACACGGTTAACAGGCAATTACCATGGATAACTCCTTTCAGCTATCAAGAACAAACAGACTTACTTGGCGCACCGAAGAGCACGAAGAAACTGTTTGATTGTCGGGTTTATTCTTCGTGCTCTTCGTGTCCTTCGTGGTCATCCCTTTTATCACCTGCCGTTCACTTGAAAACTAAATATAAGCCCCAGCAAGAACTTTGGTTGCGGCTCGCCGCGCTGGGCTCTTCGTGTCCTTCGTGGTCATCCCTTTTGTCACCTGCCGTTCACTTGAAACATGAATCAGCCCATGCAAGGACTTTGGTTGCGGCTGCGCCGCGCTAGGTCCTCCGTGGTTATCTTTTGAAGAACAGCATTTCCGCTCACAACGATTTCTGCAGGTAAACCCCAGCCTTAATTTCGCATCAACTTTCGTGCCGAACAGGATTGGGGTCGCCCAGCATTGCCCATGCGTCAATAATTTTTTCCGTCCGTAGCATGGGTCTCTCGTACAGTTACGCGACGCCCACCATTTTCCCTAGCCTGTAATTTCTCCGTGACAAATACTTATTCCACCACCCCCGACCGTGCCCAAGCCAAAGGCAAGTACGCCTTTGTCAGCCTAGGCTGCCCCAAAAATCTGGTGGATAGCGAACGCATGCTGGGCATGCTGCAGCTGGACGGCTACGAATTGGTCGATGCGCCCGCAGAGGCCGATTTTGCCATCGTGAACACGTGCGGTTTTATTGAGCAAGCGCGGCAAGAGTCGTTTGCGGTAATCGACGAGTTGCTGGCACTCAAAAGTAAGGGCGACCTCCGCGGAGTGATTGTCTCCGGCTGTCTGGCCGAGCGACAGCAAGAGGCATTGCTCGTAGAGCGGCCCGAGATTGATCACTTGGTCGGTGTCTTCGCCCGCGAAGAAGTCACGAAGGTTGCGGATCGCTTGCTGGGGGGATTGGATGAACAGCGGCTGTTATTCCAACCTGCCCCCACGCATCCCCTCCCCGACACCGCCCGACTCCGCATCACGCCCAAACACTTTGCCTTCCTAAAAATATCCGAGGGCTGCGACCGGCTGTGTACGTTTTGCGCGATCCCCAAGATGCGCGGTAAGCATGCCACCAAACCGATCGCAGAGGTATTGGCCGAAGCCCGTGAATTGGTAGCGGACGGAGTGCGCGAGCTGGTGATTGTGGCCCAAGACACTACCTACTACGGCCTGGATCTCTATGGCGAAGTCCGTCTCGCGGAGTTGCTCCGCCAGCTCAACCAGGTGGATGGCCTGGACTGGATTCGTCTGATGTATTTTTATCCGATGTACGTTTCGGATGAACTGATCGACGTATTGGCCAGCAGCGAAAAAATCTTGCCCTACCTGGACATGCCCCTGCAACATGCCAACGACCAGATGCTCAAAAAAATGCAGCGGCGCGTGAATCGACAGGACACGGAAAACCTGTTGGCAAAATTGCGGAAAAATATCCCCGGCCTGGTTTTGCGCACGACTTTCATTACCGGTTTCCCGGGAGAGACCGAGGCGCAGTTCGCGGAACTGATGGAATTTGTCCGCCAGCAACAATTCGAACGGCTGGGTGTCTTCACCTACTCGTACGAACCCGACACGCCTGCCGCCCGCCTGCCCGATCACCTGCCGGACGAGGTCAAGGAGTCCCGCCGCGAGCGTTTGATGGCCACACAGCAAGACATTGCATTTGCCTGGAATGATGCTCAGCGAGGCCAGTGCTTGGATGTGATCCTCGATGCGGCTGTCCCCGGCGAAAATAACGCCTGGATCGGTCGCTCCTTCGCGGATGCCCCGGACGTGGACGGTGTGGTCTATGTCACGGATCAGCGTGGTGGGCTCACCACCGGAGATCTGGTAGCGTGTGAAATTGTGGGCCGTCGCGATTACGATCTGATTGGCGTCTGCAGTTAGTTCTGCAGTTAGTTTCGAGGAAACACCTGTTATGAATGTTCCGAATCAGGTCACGCTGGCCCGGATCCTGCTGTCGATCCTGCTGTTCATGTTTTTGGCATGCGGCTGGTACCAAACGAGCTTCGTGCTGTTTCTGCTCACCGCCGGTACCGATTGGCTGGACGGCTACTGGGCTCGTAAGTACGGACAGATCACCCAGCTGGGACGCGTGTTGGATCCCTTTGCCGATAAGTTTTTTATTTGCGGAACGTTTGTATTTTTGGCGGCCGTCCCCCCCCTGCCCCAAGGTGCGGCACCCTCCGGAATTACTGCCTGGATGGCCGTGATCGTATTGGGCCGAGAACTGTTGGTGACGGCGCTGCGGACTTTTGTGGAGCAACAAGGGGGAGACTTCTCGG
>CAMYJY010000301.1 GCA_947258835.1 uncultured Pirellulales bacterium | reverse complement strand
GATGATGGCCGCACGGTGCCCGCCTTACGCCTGGCAGACGTCGCCGGAAATGAACCCGAGGATGTGTTTTACTTGCACGAGGATTCCCCCTGGGAGCTCTTCCCCGTCCTGGGGCACACCACGCAAACACTCTTTGACCAGATTGGCATCCACACCGTGGGCGACTTACTCTTGGCCAACCCCAAACAGATCGCCCGCCGACTGGATCGCCCCCAGATTCACCCCAGTACGGTGCGGCTCTGGCAGTATCACATGGGACTGATGTGTCACATTCCCGCACTCACGCTCAGGGATGTGCAGCTGCTCACCTCTGTGGATATTGACACGCCCGAGGACTTGGTGGCTGCTAACTTGGAGACGCTCTGGACTGCGATCGAAGAATTTCTCACCAGCGACCGCGGTCGACAATTGACCGCTGATTCCCAGCCCTATAGCCGCGACCAGCTCAGCCACTGGCAACACAAAGCACGCCACTACCGCAACCGCTGGCAACATGCCCGCTACCCGAGCTGGGAAGCACGGCCCCCGGCCTCCGGCAAAACCTCCGCGCGAAAACCCAAGCCCGCCCAGGCAGCCAGCCGACTCACCCCACGCACCTGGAAATTCCTCCTCGACCTCACGGACGACGTGGAAGCCGCTCCTTCCATCGGCCCCAAAACGGCGCAGCGTCTAGCCCAGATCGGTATCCGCTCGGTGGCAGATTTTTTGAGTGCCGATCCCGAGAACACAGCCGCGGAACTGGACACCAACCATATCCCAGCCAAAACGATCACCACCTGGCAACACCAGGCCCGACTGGTCTGCCAAATCCCTTCGCTTCCCGGTTACGGCGCTCAATTGCTCGTTGCCAACGGTTTCATCAGCCCGGCGCAAATCGCCCAGGCGACGCCCGCGGAGCTCGTCGACAAGATCCTGGCTTTCTGTAACACCAAAGCAGGCCAACGCATACTCCGCTCCGGAGATGCCCCCGCCCGAGACAAAATCGCCAGCTGGGTCGAGTACGCCGCCCACCACCGCCCGCTGGGCGAGGGCGGCATGGCCGCCGACCATAGCGAGGGCGGCATGGCCGCCAACCATAGCGAGCTACCGCTCGGAAAGCAGTTGCCCGCTCCCGTTGGTCGCTCGAATCAATAAGCCTGCTCGGCAGAATCTTTAGACAACCGGTTCGGCGGAGTCGGCAGCTGCCTCACTCTGGGCCGCCTCAGTCTCTCCCAGGGCCTCGTCAACCACAGCATGCGCTTGACGGATGACCAGCGACAACATGATCCAGGTCCAACCATTGAACAGCAGTTCCAAGCCCACCAGCAAACCGATGACCCACAGCGCGCTCACCGGAAAGGTGTCGTAGATAATCACACCCGCCAACAGCGTAATAATGCCGTTGAGCATGGCCCAGCCCCACTGGGGAAACCGCTCGACTAGCGACACAATGATGCGAAAGATACCTACAACAATAAAGAATGCTGCAATAAACATCGTGAGCAAGGCCGTGGATTCCACGGGAGCATCGCGAATTGCCAAGCCGGCCATGACGTACAACACGCCTACCAGCAATTGCAGCAAAAACCCACTCCACTGGCCTGCCCAAAAGGCACCGATAATCGTGGCGATGCCAGATACGATCAGCACGATGCCCAAGATCATAATGGCCCCCACAGAAGAGACCAAAGGATAGGCAATCGCCGCCACACCACCGATTGTTAACAACATCCCCAGCAACAAGAGCAACCACCAGTTTTTTCCGGCCGCTTCCAGGTCCTCTCCTAACATCAACTTACGACCCATGGTGTTCGTTTCATCTGGACTCATCACAATTCTCCTAGCAAGACGGTGGTGCGGTCCCCAGTCCGGACGAGATGCTTAGCCGATACCCGGCTATCTTTACTGCGCATAGGCCCCAGGGCCTGCAACGCAACGAATACACCTCGGGCGCCCAGCGGCAGGTACAGGGCGAGCAATACGCCAGCAATAGGCACCTGCGCTGCGCGGACCTCAGGAAAGGGGGTTTCGCTCCATAATACTTACTCCAGACAAGAATTCGAGCATTTCCTGCGAAACTTTTTCCAAATCCCGCAGCCTTATTTCATGTGAGATTGGAAATCTGAGATGTGAGATGTGAGATATTTGATGTGAAATACGGCTCAGCAGGCCTGGCCGGGGTTTTTGGCGTGCGGTGCAACAAGATGGGGCTGCGTCCCAGCCCACAAGGGGTAAATCACGCCAAAACGACCATATAATTATTGCGGTTTGCCAAAATTCTACTAAAATGGAAAGGAATTGATGGATTTAATGCGAGCTGCCGCTCGGAAAGCATTTTAATGCGAGCTGCCGCTCGGAAAGCGCTGGCCCGCT
>CAMYJY010000300.1 GCA_947258835.1 uncultured Pirellulales bacterium | reverse complement strand
AATCACGTGGGGGCAACCTGCGCGGGAATGACGTAGGGCAGTCTCTTGACAACCAACGACTTGGGTACCGAGAATGACCGCTGGAAAAATATAACGAATATACAGATTGCGCCGACTAGACTTTCTGCGCAGGACACAGCTTCTGGGTAGCAGCCCCAGACTCCATAGCCCGTTGGTCGATCCTCATGACTGTTCCAAAAGCGATTCAATTTCTGTTGGTGTTGGTCCTCGGACTACCGCTGCTCCAAACGGTTTTAAATTGGGCTGGTGGACTCTTGCGAGGCATGGATGATGAAGCGGCGGCAGAAACTCTGGCCCAGCTACATACCGGGGTAGGTGTCGTGTGGTTGGTCACACTCGTGGGTTTGGTGGTGATGCTAGCGCTAGATTCTCGTCACGGCCAGCCGGTGGACGAATTAACATCCGCGGGCGACGAGCCGGACCGGCTCTAATTGGAGTATCTGTCCATTATTCTCAGCCATTCCTGCGGCAACAAAAAGGAACCACAACGAAACAACGCAACGACGAGAAGGGACTTTTTTTGCTTGTTCATTCGTGGTGGACGTTGTTTCCGTCGTTTCGTCGTGGTTCAAAATTCCCAGCAAACAAGCTGATTGGACAAACGAACAGATACGAATTGGAGTCACCACGATGAATCTCCAGCACGAAAGTTTGTGCCACGACCCGGTGCACGGCTACATCCCGTTCATTTCCGTGGTGGATGAGGGGGAGGTTGCCGAACGCACGCTGCTGGACCATCCTTGGCTGCAACGCCTGCGGCAAATTCACCAATTGCAGACGGCATGGTGGGTCTATCCTTCGGCGGAGCATACGCGCTTCCAGCACGTGGTGGGCGCGATGCACATGGCCAGTCGCATGGTCGCTGTGTTGTATCCTAGCCTGCGGGAGGTCTGTCCGGACGTGCCCAGCCGCGGTTATGTCGAGTGCCTAGCCCGTCTGGCGGCCCTGCTGCACGATGTGGGTCACGGTCCCTTCGGGCATTTTTTTGATGCCCATTTTTTGCAGGATTACGGCCTCACCCACGAAAAGCTAGGGGCCCACATCATTCGAGAAGAATTGGGCCCCCTGCTCCGGAACATACGCACCTGTCCCAACAGCCGTTTGGAACCGAACGAAACCATCGATCCCGCGCAGATCGCTTGGCTGATCACCCGCCCGACAGCGGACGATACCGACGCGGCCCCCCGCTGGCTGGTGATGATGCGGAGCTTGTTTTGCGGACTGTACACAGTCGACAATATGGACTTCGTTCTCCGCGATGCCTACATGTCGGGCTATAGTAGTCGTGCTTACGATCCAGAACGTCTGCTGCGGTATACCTTTTTCAGCGAGCACGGGCTCACCATTCACGATCGGGGCATCAATGCCTTGGTGCGCTTCCGCCAAGCCCGTAGCGAGCTATTTCGCGCGGTGTATTTTCACCGCACGGTGCGGGCCATCGACAAGACGCTGGAAGACTTGTTTCGCGATGGCAAGCAGTTTTTATTTCCCGGCAACCCACTGGACAATTTAGCGGCCTACCAACAATTCACTGAGTTTTCGCTGCTGGTCGACGTGGCCCGCTGGCACCGCAGTGAGAATCTCAAGCAGCGCAACTTGGGCCTGCGTTGGCAGCGACTGCTAAACCGCCAGGTGGATTGGGTCTTGGCCGACGAGCGCATTCGCCTGGATCCGCGGGCCTCGGATGTCTTGCGGCAAGGCCGCGAAGCAGTGGCCGCCCAGGTCCTCCGCGAGCACTTGCCGGCGGCGTTACAAAACATCGAAATGAAAATCGACCTTCCCAATTATATTGATCGGCCAGACCCCCAGACGGCTGCCGCGGGGCAAAATTTTCTCTGCCGCTCAGCCACGGGACAAATCCGCCCACTGACCGACAACGAGCTCTATAAACATTTGCCCGTAAGCCAACTCGCCTGCCGCGTCTATCTTCCCCAGGACGCTCCCGCCGAACACGCCGCCGCCATATCCCAAGCCTTGGATACTTTGCTGGGCGGCAACAGCACAGATGACTTGACGAACATGTAGGCGGCACGACCTGCCCCCGGCTTGAACGGGGGGGCCGCCTACTGCGGGTGCCACCCCACGCTGGTCACGATTTTGTGGGCAGTATTTTGGGGGGCCAGTCATTCCCGCGCAGGCGGGAATCCAGTAGCAGTGCCCGTTGTCTAGATTCCCGCTTGCGCGGGAATGACGCAGGAGAGCGGCGGGAATCCAGCGCGGCTGTCCGCTGCCATGTCCGGGTGCGAGAGTGGGCTCGTTTTATTTGTTCTCGCCGAGTAGAGCGGAGGCGCATAGCATGCACTACAAACTGGATACCCAATGGCCATTAGGCGTTCGGGGTGTCGCACTTGAGGCATCTATGTTTCCTC
>CAMYJY010000299.1 GCA_947258835.1 uncultured Pirellulales bacterium | reverse complement strand
GTGATATGGATGCGGTACAAATCCACATCGGCATCGTCCTCGAGCACACCGGTGATGGTGTCCAGACTGCCGACACCCTCCGTGTCCTGCCCCAGCGGCACGGCTGCCGCATCCCCCATTTCATTCCAAGTGCCATCGACACCCCACGCCGCACGGGTGAATCCAGCCAATATCATCAGGACCAGCAGGCCCCGGGGAAATTTTCCGTGGTGCATTTTTATTTTCTCCCTAGTTGTTCAAGTTGTTCAAGCGGAATTCCACGTCATCCCCGCGGAGGCGGGGATCCAGTAACGCCCCGAGTGGTCTGGATTCCCGCCTCCGCGGGAATGACTGTTGGTAGCCTCTGCGGGAATGACTGTTCACTAAAAAAGCACTAAATGCCTCCCAGGGTGTTGATGTCGGTGTACACGGCGTTGGCAATGTCCCGCATTTTTTCCAAACCATCCAATCCGTCATCCAGCAAATCGTACAAAGCACCGCCGCTGCTGGTGAGGTCGTTGGTGGCCCGCAGGATGTCGCGGATCGTCAGCACCGTACTGTCGCCGGCTTCCAGGGCGAACGCGGAACGTACGTCGGCCGCCGCCTGGGGGGCATCTAAAAACCGGCCTACGTCATACGTGGCGATCCCCACCCCACCGCCGGTCACCAGGAATCCGTAACCGGCGATCTTCGCCACCTGGGACGCATGGGTCATCACATTGCCGTTCGTATCACGGGCAATTTGATCCGCGGCAGACTTGTCGTATTGCAATTCGACCAGGTTGTTATTGGTCACAAAGGTGGCCAAGGCCAAGGCGAGAACCTCCACTTCCAACTTGTGGGCAGCCGTGGAGCCCGCCTGCTTGGCTTGCTTGGCCTGCTGGCGGAACAGCTTGTGGTAGTAACTGCTGATTGCCTTGTTGGACTTGCCGGCCAAATCGCCGAATAGGTGCGGATAGGTCGTGGCCAGGTGGTTGCCCAAAATCCGAGAACGGCTGCTGCCGTTGAGCCCGCGGAGCAACTTTTTGCCGTCACGACTCTTCCAGAAGCCGAGCGTCGCCGTCTGGCCCGGCTGGATCTCGCCGGTCGCCCCGATCTCGCCAAAGTTGTAACCCGAGGCAACGTCGCCGGAGTAGAGGACGATCTGGTCAATCACATTGCTATTGCCGGTGTTGTCGAACAGACCGCCATGGCTGCCCAGCGACTCGGCACCGTCGAGCAAATCGGTGGGTTGTAATTCGACCAGCTTGAAGGTGCCATAGCCAGGGTTGGCAATATGGTAATGGCCCTCTTCATCGGTGACGGTTGCGGCCACCAAATTGTCCGTGGCTGTGTCACGCAACTCGATCGTCACGCCAGCCACGCCCGGTTCGCCAGGATTCCGGAGGCCGTCGCCGTTGCTGTCCTCGTACACCGCACCGGAAATACCTGCCGGGGCCGGCAACTCCTCGGGCTGGGCAAAGGCCCAAGGCACGTGGTGGATCGTGGCGGTGCTGCCATCGCCGTCACGGCCACCTGCCAATTTGATTCTCTTGCCACCCGCGATAAGAGCACCATGGATGGTGCCTTCCCATTTCACAGTTGCATTCGGCGCGAGCACCGTGCCCCACACGTGGATGTCCCGCAGGTCGGGCGGGTCCACCTCGAGGGGATCCTCGGTCAGTACCGCGAAGTCGGCGGCCTTCCCCGGAGCGATCGAGCCGATCTCGTGGTCCATCTTCAGCTGGTAGGCCGCACCGATGGTGACGGCGCGCAGCGCGTCGGCGACCGAGATCCTCTCGGTCGGACCCAGCTCCCGGCCGGACGCCGTCAGGCGGTTCACCGCGCACCAGGCCACGTGCAGCGGGCCGATCGGCGTCACCGGCGAATCACTGTGCACGGACAGCGGAACGCCCTCGGCCAGTGCGGTGGCGGCGGCGTTCATCCGAGAGGCTCGGTCGAACCCGACGGTCTCCTCGACGTGCTGATCGCCCCAGAAGAAGGTGTGGTTGGCGAAGAGGTTGGCGCACAGGCCGAGCGCCGCCATCCGCCGGTACTGCGCGGCGGTGGTGAGCTGGCAATGCTGGACGGTGTGGCGGTGATCCCAGCGGGGAGACTCGGCCAGCACGGCCTGGACCGCGTCCAGGAACACGTCGACCGTCTGGTCGCCGTTGCAGTGGGCGTGCACGGTGATGCCGGCGCGGTGGAACGGTCGCAACCGATCGACGATCTGCTCGGGCGGCACCAGCCACAACCCGTTGGGCCGCTCACCGAGGTAGCCGGGCGGCCGCAGTCGGGCGGTGAATCCCTGGATGGAACCGTCCAGGACCAGCTTCACGTGGCCGAATCGGAGTCTCGCCGTGCTCTCGGCGGCCCGCTGATGCACCAGCGCCGCCGCCTCGTCCAGGTCGGGGGGACCCCCGAAGCCCGGGTTGTGGAAGATCGAGACCCG
>CAMYJY010000298.1 GCA_947258835.1 uncultured Pirellulales bacterium | reverse complement strand
GCGGCGGCTCACAATGAGACCTGGTTGAGACGCGGATGGAGTGGGCTTTTCCGGCCCAAATCGGCCAGCATTGAGCGTACCTGTTTTCACAATAAGTTAAATCCTACCGGCTTCAGCCGGTAAATGAACGGCCTCCGGCCGTTTTTTCAGAAACTGCAGAAAATACAGCATGAAACGCGCGCTCCTGTTTGTGACTTGCCTGATCAGCCTCTGCGGTACGCTGCCGCCGCTCGCCGTGGCTCAAAGCCAACCTGGCCCCTACCAACGCTACGGCCGGACGGAGTTGGGACAATATCGCGTAGGGGTCTCAATCACCGCCCGCCAAGGTGCCGTCCAAAACATTGTGGCCATGGTGGCCGTGCCCCTGGAATGCGACGAACAAACAGTGCAGATCGTCGACGAAGACATTACCGTGCACTGCAGCGATGTGGACTACCGCCTGCTCCGCGAAGGCGGCGCCCGGCAGCTGCTCGTGCGGATTCCCTACTTGCCCGCCCACGAAAAGGCGCACGCCATCATCACCTTCGACGTGGGCACCAATACCATCCTCCCGCCCACCAAGACCGACCAGCTCACCATTCCCACCAAGCCTAGCAAACAACTGAAACAATACCTGGGCCGCAGCCCCTATATCGAAACCGGCAATTCCAAACTGAAAAAGATCTCCCGCGAAATATTTGCCACGCTCGAAAATCAGCTGCAAAGCGCGGAGCCAGCACCGACCCAGACCCCCTCGGCGGCTGGAGCGACAACGGAGAACTCCTTGCTCGCAGGCCCGCCAGCCGAAAGTGCTGCCCCGGAGTTGCCCAGCACCCCGCGTCCCACCGCTTGGCAACGTGTGGAGGCCATCTACGATTGGGTGCTCGCCCACGTCACCTACGTGGAAGGCGACGATCAATCGGCCCTCCAAACCCTGCGGGCCGGCCAAGGCGATTGCCACGACGTGAGTGCGCTGTTTATCGCCCTCTGCCGCACCAATAAAATTCCCGCCCGCGTCGTATGGGTCCATCAGCATAGCTATGCCGAGTTTTGTCTGGTCGATCCTGACGGTGCGCCCCACTGGTTTCCCGTCGAGTCGGCCGGCACCCGAGCCTTCGGCGAAATGCCATTGGCCCGCACCATCCTGCAAAAAGGAGATCGCTTCATCATTCCCGAAAAACCCCGCCACGCCCTCCGCTACGCTTCAAACTTCCTGGTCGCCGAAGGGACTCCCGGAGCAGGAAAGCCGCGGGTGCGGTACATCCAAGACCAGCTCTAAGCGCGCTGCATGCCCTACTCCTACCTCAATGGAAACTGGTCGCTGGATCCGCCCCAAATTTCGGTTGGCGATGGGGGCTTCCTGCAGGGCGCTACCCTCGTGGAACGGCTGCGCACCTTTGGAGGGATTGTTTTTCGTCTGGAAGACCACTTGCAGCGGCTCCACCGGTCACTCGAAATCGTGGGCTGGCAGGCCGCTTCGCTGTGCGCAGAAGTCCGGCAAGCTAGTGCCGAGTTTATGTCGCGGAATGAACCATTTGTAGCGGCAGGTGATGACTGGAACTTGGTCTGGTTCATTACCCCCGGTCTCACCGCCGATGCCGCACAGCCGACCGTCTGCCTCCACGGCCACCCGCTCCCCTTCCACAACTGGGCAGCAGGCTATCACCAAGGAGTTGCCGCGAGCCTGGGAACCACGCGCCAAGTACCAGCTAGCTGCTGGCCGGCCGAACTGAAGTGTCGTAGCCGCATGCACTATTACCTGGCCGATCGCGCCGCCGCCCCCGCCGCCCAGGCCATCTTGCTCGACCAGGACGGTTTCGTGGGCGAAGGCTCCACCGCCAACGTGGTTGCCTCCTATCACGATCGTGGTTTGGTCACCCCTCGCCGCACCAAAGTGCTGCCCGGAGTTAGTCAGCAAGTCCTCTACGAATTGGCCGCCGCCCAAGGAATTGCCCACCTCGAAGACGATATCACCCCCGACCAGCTGGCCGCCGCCGAGGAGATCTTTTTCACCAGCACCTCGATTTGCCTGCAACCCGTCACGCAACTCAACAACCGGCCCGTGGGCAGCGGACAACCCGGACCCCGCTATCGCCAGCTCCTCGCAGCCTGGTCCGCACGGGTGGGCGTTGATATTTCGGGACAAGCACAGCAGTTTGCCCAGCGACGTATGGGATGTGAGATGTGAGATGTGAGATATTTGATGTGAGATGGGACTCCCTCCGTAGGCTGGGGCGCAGCCCCACCTGCCTGTGTGGTGTGGGTTTCGAGTTGGGGGGCTGGCTTGGGGGAGGGGAAATTGCTGGCGGGCTGCCCGATGTTGGCTGGGGGTAGGCGTGGGGGGCTGTTGGACGCCGGCCGCCAGGGCAGAGTGTGGGTACGCCGCTCACGTGTGCTTACCCGTCGCTCTGGACGGCAGTTTGTTGTAGACTTCT
>CAMYJY010000297.1 GCA_947258835.1 uncultured Pirellulales bacterium | reverse complement strand
GCAGGTACCAGTCCTCCCCACAACTTAGCCGGTGGGCGATAGCCCCGGTTCCGTGAGCAGGGGGTAGCCCAGGTTGGCGCAGCCTACCTGGGCGGCCCCCGATCAAGCCGGGGGCAGGCTCTGCCGCCAGAGGTTGTCTTACTGCACGTCGCAAAGCTGTCCGTACTGCCATCTTTTCTGGCCGCTGGATACTCCCAGCGTGATTTTGGGATAGGTCCGTAAAATTCTCTGTAAACCTCTTGTGACTGCGTCACATCGGTAGGCTTCGCCAACCGATGCCACCCCAGCCTTCGTGTCTTCGTGGTTCCAATCATTTCCGTAGATAGAATCTTGTCTCTCTGTGGTTGTAGCTAAGCCGCACGGTGGGCTTCGTACTCTTCTTTTCTTCTCAACAAACCAATCTTGTGTAAAACAAGGATTTTAACTAGCTTCTAGCCGCAGTCTGAACCGCCACTGGCACCCCGCGCTGGGCGGCGACGACAAACAAAAAATTGTTCGCTGCCAGTGCTGGCGTTTCCCCCTGGCAACTTGGAACACCCCCACCGCGGCCCTCCCCTGCACGCCACCTGAGCAAGGATGCCCTCACGATGCGAATCACCCATCTCAGCCTCGACGGACAAGGGGCCTGGCCCAATCTGGAAGTCGACTCGCTACCCCCGCAACTCAACGTGTTTTATGGCCCGCCCCAGTCAGGAAAAAGTACCCTCGCGGAACTGATGAGCCAACTGCTGTACGGGAAATCCAGCAGCGCTTGGCGCCAACAACTGGGACAATCCCTGCCGCCAGTCGCCGGTTCGTTGACCGTGGTGGACCCGGTGGCCACCACCTCCCAGACCTCAACTCAGACGCCGCCCAGCTATGTGCTCCGCCGCGATTACGATACCTCCGCGGACGCGCTCCGCGGATCCACGGGTGGCGGTCCTCCCAAACAGCACCGGCTGACCATCGCTGCCAGCGACGGCTCCCCGGTGGACGGCGAAACCATGCCAGCCTTACTGGCCGGCCTGCAGCCTGCCGTGGCCCGACAACTATACGCCATTGATTTTTCTGAGACTCCCCCGCTCTCCTGGTTGCTAAGCGAAAACTTCGCGCGTCAATTCTCCCACCCCCGCGCGGAGACAGCCCAGCGATTCTCCGTTGGCAGTGCAGCGGAGTCGCCAGACCTCGTGGATCGCCGGCGGATCGATGAATTGATGGCGCAGCGGGATACAATTGCCCAGCAACTGCAGACGCAGGTAGGCGTCCGATGCCAAGAAAGTCAGGTGCTCGAACGCGAACTGGCCGACCTGGAAACGGCCCTGGAGGACCGACGACAACGCCGCGAGCAGCTCCGCGGCGAGCAACAGGCGCTCGCCGCCCAACGAGTCGAAGTTGAAAGTCGTCTGCGTTACGCCGCACTGGAGATCCATACCGAGCACCCCGCCAGCCCGCCCAGCCCACAGCAGCAGCAAGGGCTGGCCGAGCTGGACGCCGAAATCTCGCGCTGCCGCGCGGACTTAAACCACCAGCAATCCCAGGCCAACGCGGCACGCGCCGCCCTCGCACAAATTGCACCCGATGGCACGGCCGACAGCGTGACGTGCCTGGACGACGGACGGGCCAGCCTGAGTGTGCTAGAAAACCTACTCGATGATCTGGACCTGGAAATTTCACAGCTGCGTCAAGCGGACCGGCCCCCTCAGAACCTGGGGGCCCGCCTGCAACCGGTGACCCAGCGGATGCGACAGCAAATTTATACGCTGTGTGGCCAACTCTCCGCGCAACAGCACAAAACCCGTCGCCAGCAACTTGTGGCCGAGATCCAACAACTGGAGCGGATCCAAACGGGCCTGGGTGAGCGGTTGGAACAACTCCACGCCCGCCGCGAAGCCTGGCTCCGCCCACAAGAACTGGCCACCGTTGCCTGCACCCCGCAACCGCCCGTTGCCGAGGCGTGCCAATGCCAACACCACAGCACGTTCTTGGATCAGCTCACCACCGCAGGTCCGCACCACACAGATCAGCTCCGCCAACAGCTCAGCCACTTGCGCACGCAAGACACGGCCTTGGCCGACGAGCTCGCGGCGCTGCAACAAAAAATCGAACATCTCCAAACGCACGCCAAACGCCTGCAAGCGGAGCGGGCCCAACTCCTGGGCGGCGGCACGATCAAACACCAACAAACCGAACTGCGTCGTCTCGAAGAAATCATTCAAGCGCTGCTCCAGCAAACGCCCGCACACACCCCGCACACCGGTTCGGCCCCGGGCACCGCCTCGCAGCTGTTGGCCCGCCTCTCCGGTGGTGAGTTGACGCAAATCCGTCTCCAGCGGGATACCGCCGAGGTCAACCTAGAGCAGGTTGCCAAAATCCATGGTTATCGCCCCCGCGCATACCGAGGGGAGCCACGCGGTGCGGCAACACCACCATGCATTGCTATCAAGAA
>CAMYJY010000296.1 GCA_947258835.1 uncultured Pirellulales bacterium | reverse complement strand
AAACAAGGGTTGTTTTTTCGGGCTTTACCGGCTTCATGGAGGCCTCGTTTTCAGTTTGAGCAGTTTAGGCAACGAAGTAGTACGAGGCGGCTAGCTTTCCATGTTCCCTTTCCGCTCTATGTTGGCCCTTTTGTTCTGTGTGCAGCTTGGCGCTGGAGAGGCTAGGGCTACGCCTACAGAAGGCGGTGCGTACGCGGAGTTAACCAAGGTTTGGCAGTCTGAGTTTGGATCCGTTGCAAAGTTTCATAGTCCCCCGGCGACTTCGCCCCCAGCACACCTCTCCCCGACTTCGCCAGTCGCAGCGTCGTCTCGTTTGCTAGAACAGAGTGATCCTCGCTCCGATCAGCCCCATCCGGCCGTGGTCCGTGTGGTGGTTTCCGAACCAGGCGCTATTTCCTACGGCAGCGGAACACTCATTGATATTCGTGACCAGTACGGCCTGGTAATTACCAACTGGCATGTGGTGCGCGATGCCCAGGGGCCGGTCAAGGTGCGGTTCCCCGGCGGCCATACCTCCCAGGCCCGTGCCCTGAAAGTCGATTCGGATTGGGATTTGGCGGCCCTGGTGATTTGGCGTCCGCCGGTGCCGCCCGTAAAAATCGCCGCCCAGGCACCACGGCCCGGAGATGAACTGACCATCTGCGGTTATGGTTCAGGCAGCTATCGCTCGGCAACCGGTCGCTGTGTTGACTACTACGCGCCCCGGCCTAATTTCCCGCGGCACATGGTGGAGCTCGATGTCGAGGCCCGCCAAGGCGATTCGGGAGGCCCCATTTTTAATCGCCAGGGTGAACTGGCAGGTGTGCTGTTTGGGGCAGGGCAGGGCACTACCCTGGGCAGTTTTGGTGGCCGGGTCGATGCGTTCCTGGCCAGCTTGGCCCCCGATATCGGCCACAACGGAGATGGAACACTCGCCGAGGTCCCACCACCCGCAACGAACGACCCGATATGCTGCCGCCCCGTCGCGCCGCCGCAGGCCGCGCCCTCCGCTACGGTCAAGCCGGTGGCACCGGCGGAAGATCTCGGGCAGAATTCTCCCCCCGGCAACCCATCGCCTTCCGACACGTCCCTGGAAGCACCGCCTGCGGACGACGCGGATGCCAACACCGCCGTCGCCAATCCCGCCTCGCAGTGGCAGCCCGTGGCTCGCAATACACTGTTTGAACAAATGAAAACGGCGTTGGCGGCGGTGGGCCTGTTAGCGATTGCCGTGCAAGTGCTGCGGGCAGCCCGGTAGCAAGCACCATCCCATGCATTCCATTCGGCCATCCGCCATCGTATAATGGATACGCGTGGCCTCACGGCCGTGGAACATGTCTGCAAGGGGGAGGAAAATTTATGCCAAGGTGTAGCCAAATTTTGTTATGTGCGGTGGCGTCCATGCTCGGCGCTACGACAGTCGCACTAGGCCAACAGACAGCTCCTGGCACGCAGCAGGGCGACTACCAATCCGGTGGCTATATCACACCAGAAACATCCGGCCCCCAGGCTGCGCTGCAGCCCCGCTTGCAAAAGTTGGAACAAGCTTTTGACCAATGGCTCTCCGTACAAAACATCTACACCGACGCGGAAGTGGCAGCCATGAAAGCCAAGCTGCAGCAGCAAGCGCGGGCCATACCCGCCAGCGAATTGGAGGATTTCATCGATCAAATGGAAGCACGGCTCACGATCCTGCTTAGCGATGAGGCCATGGACGCCCGGCACTACCTCAGCTTCTATACCGAGCAGGCACGGCGGAAGCAGTTTGCTCCCAGTGGTAAGATGCCGCAGGTGTTCGAAATGCCCGTTGCCGAACTGCGCCAGGAATTATTTGATTTTCAGCAACAACGGGCCCAGCGCGCGGCCAACCAAAACACCTTCAGCCAGTTGCAAGGCCAACAGGCCCAGGCCATCGCCCAGCAGCAGCGGGACCGGCAGGCCCGGCAGGCACAGTCCATCAACCAAGCCCGCTCCCAAGTTGCCGCGCAGCAGCAGCAACAACCCCGGCAAAAACCCCAACCCCCCATGGGCAGTCGCTACGCCCCCCGTCCACTCGTGACCAGCGAAGAGTTCGCCCGCCACGAAGTCCTCCGCGGCCTCTGGGCGTTTTGATGCGAGCTACCGCTCGGAAAGCGCTGGCCCGCTCCCGTTGGTCGCTGGAATTTGCGCGAGGGATCTAAATTTTTTGCCGTTGGTTGGCGCGGGAGGTAACGTCGTTTCTTGATGCGAGCTGCCGCTCGGTGAGCGTTTTAATGCGAGCTGCCGCTCGGAATGCGTTGGCCCGCTCCCGTTGGTCGCTGGAATTTGCGCTAGGGATCAAAATTTATTCTTGGGGTGTGTTCATTGGGTGCCACTGCTGGCTTGTCCCAATCCCGTTCGGCACGAAAATTGTTGGCGAGTAGCAGAAAATTTTGAACCACGACGAAACAACGGAAACAACGAATCAATCAACGAAAAATTAA
>CAMYJY010000295.1 GCA_947258835.1 uncultured Pirellulales bacterium | reverse complement strand
TACCTCAATATTCCCGCGGTCCTCTTGCGTCCTCCTACGTCCTCTTGCGTCCTCCTACGTCATTCCCGCTGTCCTCCTACGTCATTCCCGTCGTCCTCCCACGTCATTCCCGTCGTCCTCCCACGTCATTCCCGCGCAGGCGGGAATCTAGGCGACCTGCGACTGCTACTGGATTCCCGCCTCCGCGGGAATGACGGTGAAGTAGTCAACCTGGATTCCCGCCTGCGCGGGAATGACGGTGAAGTAGTCAACCTCGATTCCCGCCTCCGCGAGAAGGACGATGAAAGGAGTCAACCTGGATTCCCGCCCGCGCTGCGAACTCCCGCTAAACCTCCCAGTTTCCGGTCCCGCAGGGGGCCTCTTTTCTTTTGTGACTCGCGCCGGCTACAATAGCCTCTGCCACCGGTGGTCCTCTTGCGGCGGGGTCGCAACCACAGCGTGGCTGTGCCGTTCCTAGGTGCGTTTCCATTGGTCGCAGATGCAATCCGCGGCTGCCATGCGCATCCCCTACGAGGACGAAGAAACGCCACAGTTGAGCTCATATCCTGTGTAGCTGGCTGGTAGGCAAGGGAGGTTGTATGTGTGGGATTGTGGGCTATGTCGGGCCGGGAGAAGCCGCCGAGTATCTGTTGGAAGGGCTCCGCCGCCTGGAGTACCGGGGTTATGACAGTGCCGGCATTGTGACCATCGACCAGGGAGACCTCGATGTTACCAAAACGGCTGGCCGTGTGAACGATTTGGGCCAAGCCCTGCAGCAAAGTTTTCCCGTGGGCAGCGTCGGCATTGGCCACACCCGTTGGGCCACGCATGGACCCGCCACCAATGAGAACGCACATCCCCATCTCGGTGGCGAGGCAGTGGTCGCCTTGGTCCACAACGGCGTGATCGAGAACTTTCTTCCGCTCAAGGAAAAACTCATCGAACAGGGCTGCAAGTTTCACTCCGATACCGACAGCGAAGTCATCGCCCAGCTAATTGCTTATGAGTTGCAGCAATCTGCTGAGAACGCGGACAGCGCGTGGGATCGCTACGCTCCCCTAGTCCACACCATTCAAAAATGTCTGGCCCAGTTGCAGGGCACCTACGGTTTGGCCGTCGTCTTTCGGGATTGGCCTGATGTGATCGTGGCCGCCCGTCTCGGCAGCCCGCTCGTCATCGGGGTTGGCGACGGCGAAAACTTTATCGCCAGCGATGCCTCTCCTTTGGCCGGACGCACGGACAAAATTGTGTACCTGGCCGATCACGAAGTGGCTCTGGTCACCGCGGATGCCATTCGGGTCGTGCATCGTGATCAGGGGGACGTGCCTCACGACGTCAAGGAGCTAGAAATTGAAGCGACGGATATCGAACTCAATGGCTATCCGCATTACATGCTCAAGGAGATTTTTGAGCAGCCCGAAACGGTGCGGAATGCCTTGCGAGGCCGGCTCGACAAAGATGCCGCGACGGCCGTTTTTGGTGGTCTCAACTTGACGCCTCAGCAATTGCAAAGTGTCAAACGCTTTGTGCTCACCGCCTGCGGCACGAGTTGGCATGCCTCGCTGGTGGGTGAGTATATGATTGAGGCCATGGCGCGTATTCCCGTGGATGTGGAATATGCCAGCGAGTTGCGTTATCGCAATCCGCCGCTGGGACCGCAAACGCTGCTGTTCGCGCTGACCCAGAGTGGCGAAACCATCGACACCCTGGCCGCCCTGCGGGAAATGAAGCGGAAGGGCCATGCCACCATGTCGATTTGCAACGTGGTGGGGAGCACGATTGCCCGCGAGGCAGATGGTGGGATTTACTTGTACGCGGGGCCTGAAATTGGCGTAGCCTCGACCAAGGCCTTTACGGCCCAGTGCGTGGTGATGTCGCTGCTGGCGCTGTACTTCGGGCGGCTGCACCATCTGAGCTACGAGGCCGGCCTAAAAATCATCAGCCAGCTGGAGGAGCTGCCCCACCACATTACCCATGCTTTGGAGCAGAATGACCGAGCCCGCGCGATTGCGGAAAAATATGCCGATTGCAATAACTTTCTCTATCTCGGGCGACAATACAATTTTCCGGCGGCACTGGAGGGCGCGCTCAAGCTGAAAGAAATTAGTTACATCCATGCCGAGGGTTACCCGGCGGCCGAGATGAAGCACGGACCGATCGCCCTGGTCGACGAGCACACGCCGAGCGTGTTTATTGTGCCGCGAGGGGGAGTTTATAAAAAAGTTCTCGCCAACGTGGAAGAAATCAAGGCCCGTGGCGGTCCTGTCATCGCAGTGGTTGACCAAGGCGATCAGTACGTGACTCGGCTCGCCGACGACGTCATGGAAGTACCGGCCGTCCCCGACTTTTTGCAGCCCATCGTGACTTCGATTCCCTTGCAGTTGTTGGCCTACCACATCGCTGTCGTCCGCGGTTGCGATGTGGACAAACCACGCAACTTGGCCAAGAGTGTCACGGTGGAATA
>CAMYJY010000294.1:2462-4715 GCA_947258835.1 uncultured Pirellulales bacterium | reverse complement strand
CACTGTGCAGAAGCCTGCTGACGGAGTTGCTCATGACCCCCCCTCCTCCCTTCGCAAACAGCGAAAGGACTCCAAGGTCTGCCCTCTTCCCTGAGAACCCCTCCCGCGGCAGTGCATGACTGCCGGATTGATGTCAACCATTATACTCGTCGGGAGAAAAATGCAAGAACAAAAAGGTAAAAATATCTAAAAAGTGGGTAGGCACCGTGCGGTGACGTTTGAAGGTGAAGCAGGACCAGGGTTTCCAGCCGGGAAGGACGGTGGCCTCGCCGTCTGCGTCAAGTCCGGAACTGACCGACCACGTCGACCAGGGTCTCCGACAGGCATCTGGGGGGACTGCTGGCGTTCAACCCTAGCCCCAGCGGAGTGGGCGGTTCTATAATGACGCGAGCGGGGGGGGCGTGCCCCTGGCGTCATGTTCCCGAGCGAGGATACCGACCATGCCTGTGGCCATGGAATTAACGCGGATTATTATTAGCGAAGTCAACTCCGAGCAGGTGATTTGCCTGAAGGAAATTGACGGTGAGCGGACCTTCCCGATTTTGATTGGCATCTTTGAGGCCACCAGCATCCATCGGCGGGTGAAGGGGATTCAGGCCCCGCGGCCGCTGACGCACGATCTGCTGGTGAATACGGTCGAGATGCTGGGGGCAGAGTTTCAGGACGTGATTGTCAGCTCGCTGAAAGAGCACACCTACTACGCCACGCTCCGTGTCCGCCACGAAGGTGAGCTGTTGGAAATCGATGCCCGGCCCAGTGATGCCATCGCCGTGGCGGTGACCTGCGATCCCCAGCTGCCCATCTACGTCAGCGAAGACGTCCTCAATGACATCGTAGGCAGCAGCGGCATGTAAAGGCGGCAGTGCCGCCGACCCATGCGAGGGCGGCAGTACCGCCGACCCATGCGAGGGCGGCAGTGCCGCCGACCAATGCGAGGGCGGCAGTGCCGCCGACCAATGCGAGCTACCGCTCGGTAGGCAGTGGCCCGCTCCCGTTGGTCGCTGGTATGTTCATGGGGCGTTGGCCTGAGCTATTCGAGCACGTCGGCAAAGGCCTCCGAGAGGGCCTGCCAGCCGGCCTGGCCTTGGTGGCCCTCGACCACGGCATTGACTTTGACTTCGCTAGTGCTGAGCAACTCGATGTTGATGCCGGCTGCTGAGAGCCCCCGGAACATCCGCAAACCGACCCCGGTGTGACTGCGGATGCCAATGCCGGTGACCGAGAGAATCGCCACGGAGTCGTGGTTCACGACCGCGCCTCCCAGCCGCTTGACGATCGTTTCCGCCGCGGTCGCGGCCTCCTGGCCGCGGGATTGGGGGACGGTGAAATTCATGTTCGTCTTTCCATCGGCACCGATGCCTTGCACAATCATGTCGACTAAGCAGCCCGTCGCCGCCACCGCCTCAAAAATATCGGCTGCTACGCCCGGGCTGTCCGGCACATCCGTCAGGCTCACCAGGGCCTGGGAGTCATCCAGCTCCACCGCGTGCACCGTGAGGTCTTCCATGGCTTGCAGGCGGCTGATCACCGCCATAGCGTCCGTCTCTTGGGCCTGTTTGGCCGCTGCCAAGGAGTCCGCAAAACTAACCCGCTCCTGGGGCGGACGCCCCAGCTCAAACTCGGCATGCACCGCCCGCAGTGCCTCCTGGCCTTGCTCGCGGCCCACCAGGCAAGAAACCTTGATGGCACTGGTGGTGATCGCTTCGATATTAACTTGCGCTTCGGCCAGGGCGCGAAACATGCGGTCGGCGACGCCGGCTTGGGTGGCCATGCCGAGTCCCACGACCGATACCTTGGAGACATTGGCCGCCTGCTGCACTTGCTCAGCACCCACGCGATCAGCCGCTTGCTGGACTGCCGTCAAAGCCCGCTGCAAGTCACTTTCCAGCACCGTGAACGACAAATCCGCGCGGCCCTGCTGACCGGCGGTTTGCATGATCATGTCCACAGTGACGTTTTCTTGGGCCAGGTGTTCAAAGATCGAGAGGCTCACGCCCGGTCTGTCCGGCACGCCGATGACGGTGATTCTGGCCTCCGCCTTCGTGAGCGCGCAACCGCTGACCACCCGGTCACCCGACTCGGCGATGGGACCAATGATCGTGCCCGGGGAGTCGGTGAACACACCGCTATTGCGAACATGGATTGGAACTCTGAATTTTTTGCCGAATTCGATCGATCGGCTGTGCATCACGCCAGCCCCCAAACTGGCCAGCTCCAGCATTTCGTCATGGCTGACGTTGGACATCTTACGGG
>CAMYJY010000294.1:0-2446 GCA_947258835.1 uncultured Pirellulales bacterium | reverse complement strand
TCGGTCGTGAAGACACCATCCACATCCGTATAGATTTCACACATCTCCGCTCCCAACACGGCCGCCAGCGCCAGCGCCGACGTGTCACTCCCACCGCGGCCGAGTGTGGTGATGTTCAGCTCCTCATCCACCCCCTGGAAACCGGCGGCAAATACGATGTTGCCGGCTTCCAAGAGCCGCTGCATGCGGGCGGTGGAGATCGACTGGATGCGGGCCTGGGTATGGCTGGAGTCGGTTTTGACGCCGATTTGTCCGCCCGTGAGACTGACCGCTCGGCCGCCCAGGTCATGGATCGCCATGGCCATCAGGGCCACCGAGACCTGTTCGCCGGTCGAGAGCAGCATATCCATTTCACGGGCCGGTGGGTCCGCACAGACCTGGTTGGCCAGCTCCACCAGCATGTCGGTGTTTTTGCCCATGGCGCTGACCACCATTACCACTTGATGGCCTTGCCCCTGGGCATGCAGGGCCCGGCGGGCGGCAGCCCTAATTTTTTCGGCATCGGCCACACTCGTGCCGCCAAATTTTTGCACGATCAAACTCATGCCGCGATTTTCCTCAGGTTAAAAACAGGTAAGCCTCGTACTGGCCGGTTGGGGCCGGAAAAGCCCACTGTCTCAGCCACTCGATCAGGGCCATTTTCGAACCGCGACCGCGCTGGAGACGTGCCTGGCTTTCCGGGCTTTACCGGCTTCATAGAGGCCCTGTTTTCCGTTTAAGCGATTTCTTCCTTACACAATTTGTATTCAATGCTGTCGATGAGTGCTGCCCAACTGGCCTCAATGATGTTTTCATGCACGCCCACCGTGCCCCAGGTATCGGTGGCATCGCGGGACTCAATGACCACGCGCACCCGCGCCGCGGTGGCCGCGTCGGAGTTGATCACCCGCACCTTGTAGTCCACCAAGTGCATGGTCTCCAGGGCGGGGAAGTGCCCAGCCAACGCCTTGCGGAGGGCTGCGTCCAGCGCGTTGACCGGGCCATCTCCTTCGGCCACTTCGTGACGCAGTTGGTCGTATACCAGCAGCTTCACCGTGGCCTCGGTGATGGGATGCCCTCCGCGGCTGACGACACTGGTGTGGTACTGCACCAATTCAAAATGATTTTGAAACGAGCCCGCCGCCCGTTTCACGAGTAAGTCAAAGGACGCTTCGGCCGCTTCAAACTGATAGCCATTGTTTTCCAGGTCCACGACCTGTCTTAAGATGGTCTGCATCAGTTGCTGATCATGTTCCAGATTGTGCTTGGTGGCCAAGGCGATGATGTTCGAGCGCCCCGAGAGCTCACTTACCAGAATCCGCCGCTCATTGCCCACCTGGGCAGGATCGATATGTTCGTAACTGGAGGACGCCTTGGCGACCGCGTGCACATGCATGCCCCCCTTATGGGCAAAGGCGCTGGGGCCCACGAAGGGCTGGCTGTTGCGAAAATGCAGATTGGCAATTTCATAGACATAACGCGATAACTCGGTGAGGTGTTCCACCCCTTCTCCGTCCAGTACCTGGTAGCCGGATTTTTTGAGGGCCAGGTTGGCCACCACGGAAATCAAATCGGCGTTCCCGCACCGCTCCCCCAGGCCATTGATGGTGCCTTGCACGTGGGAGGCTCCCGCATCGAGCGCCGCCAAGGCATTGGCCACCGCCAGCTCAGCATCGTTATGGGTGTGGATGCCGAGCGGTTTGTCCACCTTGCCCGCTGCCGCGCGGGTGATGGCGGAGACCTCCTCGGGAAGGCTGCCGCCGTTGGTATCGCACATCACAATGGTTTGGGCCCCGGCGGCGGCCGCGGCTTGGATCGTTTGGGCCGCGTATTGGCTGTTGGCCTTCCAGCCGTCAAAAAAATGCTCGGCATCGTAAATCACCGTGCGGCCCGCGCCGCACAGATAGGCGACCGTGTCCTGGATCATGGCCAGATTTTCTTCCAGCGAGACCCCGAGGACCTCGGTCACGTGAAAGTCGGAGGTCTTGCCCACGATGGTAATTACGGGGGCTTGGGAGTCGAGCAGCGCTCGCATGCCGGGGTCGTCCGCGGCCTGCAGGCCGCGGCGGCGGGTCATGCCAAAGGCACAAACGCGACTGTGCCGCAGCGGTTTTTCCGCCAGCTTCTGAAAAAACTCCGCATCCTTGGGGTTGGAAAGCGGGTAGCCGCCCTCGACATAATCGAAGCCCAGCTCATCCAGCCGTCGGGCGATAAGCAGCTTGTCTTCCAGCGAGAAGTTGACGCCTTCGCCCTGCGCGCCGTCGCGGAGCGTCGTATCGTAGATTTCAATATGCATGGGGGAAATCAGAGGCTGAAAGCCTCTGATTTTAGCCGTGGCAGCTGTGACAAGCAACCGCCACGGGGTCTGGCTCATTTTTTCGGCGCGTTCACATTTCTTACTGACACCAGCACAGTCGCCGAAAAAATGTGCCTGACCCCTTTGGCCCCGCGTTCACATGTCTTACTG
>CAMYJY010000293.1 GCA_947258835.1 uncultured Pirellulales bacterium | reverse complement strand
ACCGGGTGGGAGACATGACACAGCTCCACCGGGAGGTATCAGAAGGCAGCAGCCAGAAGTTTTTCGAGGTCGAGTTGCCCCAGACACTGCGGGCGTTGCTACCGGACGAATCAGCCCACCCGGCGGACGTGGCCATCGTGGGCATGGCGTGTATCTTCCCGGATGCCCCGGACGTGGACACCTATTGGAGCAACATCCAACAGGGGCACAACGCCATGCGAGAAGTTTCCCCGGAGCGCTGGAATCCAGACCGGCACTACGACCAGGAGGCCACCGGCAAATCGGCCGGAGAGAAAACCCCCTCGAAATGGGGCGGTTTTCTCCCTGACGTGGCCATCGACACGCTCGCTTACGGGATTCCACCCAACTCCGTGTCTGCCATCGAGCCCATTCAGCTGCTCAGCCTGGAAGTGGCCCAACGGGCATTGACGGATGCGGGGTACGCAGGACGGGAATTCAACCGTCACAAGACAGCGGTCATCTTCGGCGCGGAAGCGGGCACGGAGCTGGCCGCGGCCTATGGATTTCGCGCCAATTATCAGAAATTCTTGGGGGATCTCCCTGCCGCACTGGATCGCATCCTGCCCCGGCTAACGGAAGATTCCTTCCCGGGAATTTTGGCCAACGTCATCACCGGACGAATCGCCAACCGATTGGATTTGGGAGGCACCAATTGCACGGTGGATGCCGCCTGCGCATCTTCCCTGGCGGCCGTCAATCTAGCCCTGAAAGAGTTGGCCGCCGGCTCCGCGGATATGGTGTTATGCGGTGGAGCGGATTTGCACAACAGCATCAACGACTATCTGCTCTTCGCCAGTGTCCATGCCCTGTCGACCCAAGCCGCCTGCCGTCCGTTCGATGCCGCTGCCGATGGCACCTTGTTGGGAGAAGGGGTCGGGTGCGTGGTACTCAAACGCTTGGCGGATGCGGAACGCGACGGCGATCGCATCTACGCTGTCATCAAAGGCATTGGCAGCTCCAGTGATGGCCGGAGCCTGGGATTGACAGCACCGCGCAAGGAAGGACAGGTGGCGGCCTTGCAGCGGGCTTACCGACAAGCGGGCATCTCCCCGGCAAACGTTGGATTGGTCGAAGCGCACGGTACGGGGACGGTGGTGGGTGACAAGATCGAGCTGGAAAGCCTGACCCACGTCTTTCGCGCCGCGGGGTCCGGCATCGGCGGCTGTTCCCTGGGATCGGTTAAATCACAAATTGGGCATACCAAATGCGCGGCCGGATTGGCCTCGCTCATCAAGGCCAGCCTCTCGGTATATCATGGGATCTTGCCTCCGACAATCAACCTGCAACGTCCCAACCCGGCTTATGTAGCGGAGGAAAGCCCCTTTCATTTCAACCGGTCCCCGCGACCCTGGGTGGCGGACCGCCGCGTGGCCGGAATCAGCGCGTTGGGGTTTGGCGGTACCAATTTTCACACGGTGATCGCTTCCTACGCAGAGCCTGCCGAGCTGCAAGTACGCTCCCCGGCCTGGCCGGCCGAATTGGTCCTCCTGCGGGGAAAAGACAAGGCTTCCCTCACGGATCAAATTAGGGATCTCCTGGATCAAATGGAACGCACGCCCTCTGGATCCCTGGCTTCCTGGGCAGCGAAAATTTCCTTGGCCACGGACGAAATGGTCCAATCCGCGCTGGTGGTCACCGATCGGGCCGATCTGCAGGCCAAGCTGCGCCAGGTGTTGGATGGTACCTGCGACGAACCGGGGATCTGCTGTTCAGCCGAGGCCCGCATAACTCCAGCTGAAGTCGCCTTCCTCTATCCCGGCCAGGGGAGCCAACGCCCTGGCATGTTCGCCGAGGTTTTTGCAGTCTTTCCCCAGCTGACGGACCTCTTGGACCAAGCCAGACGCCAACTGGATGACACCTTCCTGCACACCTTGTACCCACCCAGCCCTTTCTCCCCGGAGGTAGAAAAAAGCCAAGCCGACGCCATCCGGGACACGCGAGCCGCCCAACCTGCCCTGGGCCTGGTCGAAATGGCACTCACGCAAATACTCGCGCAGCTCGGCGTTCATCCGCGGGCGGCCGCGGGCCACAGCTACGGAGAGCTCGCGGCACTGTACGCCGCGGGAAGCATCGACCGGGAAACTTTGCTGCCGCTGAGTCGCGCTCGCGCTGACTGCATCTTGGAGGGCATCGAGGGCGATCCAGGCGCCATGGCGGCCGTGTTCGCCTCTCCTGACCAAATCCAGCAGGCACTGCCGGACGACCATGGTATCACCCTAGCCAACTACAACGGCCCTACCCAGACGGTGTTGTCTGGCCCGACCACAGCCCTAGAGGCGGCTGTGGCCGAATTGGCGGCAGGCGGCATTCAATCCCAGCGAATTCCCGTGGCCTGTGCTTTTCACAGTCCGCTGGTGAAAAACGCCCCAGGGACATTTCTTCGTCGACGGGAACAGACACCTATCAAGCCGCCGCGCTTTGCCGTCTGGT
>CAMYJY010000292.1 GCA_947258835.1 uncultured Pirellulales bacterium | reverse complement strand
CATGCACATGGGATGATCGCCTGGCCCGCCGAAGTCGACGCCGTGGTGATGGCCGCCGAGCTGGATTTCGAATTCATGCGTCCACTGTGGGAGATCGCAGTGGCCCATGTGGCACGGATGCCGCCGCTGGAAGAGATTGCCCAGCGGAGCGGCGGACAACTCGATCGGCTAGCCGGCACGGCAGCAGTCGAGCGCCCCAACGACAGCTATGTGGTGGCTCTGGGCCCCAAGGTGCTCGGCGCGATGTCGCCGGCCAACCGGCAGCAAGTGGTCCGCTGGGTGCGCGCCTCCCGCACACGTAAAACACCCGACTTGCCCCCCTACCTGGCGGATACGCTGACCGAGGAAAAAATAACCGACAACCAGATTGTCATGCTGCTGAACCTGACAGGCGTGGTCTCCCCCGCGGAAGTGGCCGAAAAACTGGCCCAGCCCGAGCTGGCTTTGCCCGACAGCCTCGACAAACAACAGTTGGCCACAGTGCTGGCCAGTATCCGCGGTCTGTGTTTGGAGATCCAACTCCAGAATCCTCCGCGGGGACGGCTGTCCATCGACTTCGCGCAGCCAGCCACCATGCTGCAAGGCAGCGTACGCTCCTTCCTTTTGGCCGTCCTGTCGCAGCACGGCGCGGACCTGGATGACCTGCGGGATTGGAAAGTGGACGCCAACGGCCAATCGCTGACGCTCCACGGCAAGTTCTCGTCCAGTGGCCTGCGCCGCGTGCTCTCGGTACTCGTGGGACCGACCGGCCCCGTCACAACCAGCGCACAGACCACCACGCCCTCCAGCGAAACCGTGGCGGAAATGTCTCAGCGGTACTTTCAGTCCGTCACCGGCTACCTGGACGATCTTTTTGTCAGTGATCGCCAACCGGGAAGTTTGTTTCAGGCCAAGGTCTGGGTGCAACGCTATGCCGATCGCATTGCCAATTTGGATCCCCAACAAGTGGACCCCGATGTGGTTGCGTTTGGAGGGGATGTGGTCACTTTATTGGATGAAATCGTCCACAGCATCGATCGCGCGGAGTCACGCAGTGATTTCCGCGAAGCAAATATGTACGATTCCGGACGGCGTCGCTACGGCCGCTATGGGGTGTACGGCTTCTTTGAAAAATCGTACGTCACGCGTGATCGTCAAGTCATCCAAGCCGACGAGGCCCAGCGGAGCTTCCGCGATACGCAAGTTATCGTGAATGAGCTCCGCGCTTTGTCCGCCAATACCCGGCAGACCATGACCGAACGCTACGAGCGTCCGTTTTAGGTTCGGAGAAAAATTTTTACTGAACGACTGGCCAAGCCTGTGCGTAGAACGGCCCAGCAGCAATAAAAAATTTTTACGTTGCCTTTTGGCAACGTGAAACTCCACGCAACTTATCCCCCGCAGGGTGCCTACGCAACCAACGCCAGCGGACGACTCTCACCGAGCGGTAAACCCTGCCACCCGCGAGCGCGCCAGGCCCCTGCCGTGTTGCCTTTGGGCAACATAAAACCTTGTAGCTAGTGCCGACATCGTCGCCCCAGCGACCCACACCAGCCGAACCGACCCGGCCGCCCGGTTCGTGAGCTAGAGTATAGCAAAGGGCAGCGGTGGGCGGCCCAACTCCTGGAAATCGTATGCAGGCTTCACTTTCAGAGCAGCTACAGCAGCTAACGAAAAGTGGTTGTGATCCACGTGAAAACCAAGGGGAGCCAGGCAGTGCGACCCGCTGGCAACACATTTTCGAAATTTGCTGTAGAACTTAGTGCCAGCACTGCAAGTGCCGCCTGCGGCGACGGTTTCCACGAGCAGCAGCGTCCCCTAACCCTTACTCCTCCGACCTTGCTCCCCTAGGTCGCAAAGTTTCCCCAGGTTGAAAATAGAACCAAATTGCCGTTTTACTCCAGAAAATCATTGCCAAAAGGTATGCCTGGAGAGTAAACCTGATAGTGGGGCTGGCGCTCCCGCAAAGATCTCTTGATTGATAGGACAACGATTATGAAATTTCGCTCGTTCACTTGGATGTTGGTTGGTACGGCAATTATCGCCTGTGGACTTATTGCCTGTGGACTGGCCGACTCGGTCCAAGCTCAATGCAACACGTGCGCCGTGCCGGCGGTGGCTTACCAACCTGTCACGTACGCAGCGGTCCAACCCGTCGCGGTCAGTCCTGCCAACAACCGCTGGTATCCTGGCAAGTTGATCGATCGTTGGCGGGCTCGGGGCTTGGCAAACTCTACGCCAACCTCAACCACTTATGCCTACACGGCAGCCTACGCGCCGACCACCACAACCTACCTGCCCTACACGGTGGGCTACGCTCCGGCACGGCCTTATGTTACCGCCTATGCACCCTTAACGCCGGCCTGCAGTAGCTGCGTGCAAACCGTAGCGCGGCCCGTGGTCTTAAGCCCGGTCAGCACCTGCGGCTGCACCACGTGCGGTTGCGACCCCTGCAGTTGTGGCGGGGCGCCCGCGTGCTCGGCTTGCAGCTCCGGGACAAGCTCAGCCACGTACTCGCAACCGGCC
>CAMYJY010000291.1 GCA_947258835.1 uncultured Pirellulales bacterium | reverse complement strand
ATCAATACGAACGAGGACTTTCGTTATGTCGTGCGTTTAGAAGTTTATGCCTCGCTCGATCCGGCGGACAGTGAGTCTGGAGGGAGTGGATCTGGCGGGTTCGATTGCGATGAAGATCGTGATCACCTCCTGGAAGTGCAAGACTTACTTGAGAACTTGGATGACGGTGACAGCGGTCAGGTCAGCGACGCGATTTATCACCATTCGCGTTTTGATCTGTGCCCCGAATGTCGCCAGCGGTTCATTAAGAATCCGTTAGGCCAGGCCACCAATCACCAATTTAATTTCAGCAAGAACTAGATGCCCAGTCGTGTGCGTCGGCGGCGGTGGCCTCAAGTGCTCAGCTCGCTCATGGTGGCGATGCTGTTTCTGGCAAGTTGGTGGTGGGAACTCGAGCTCATAGAGCAACAGCCCGAGCCAGCGGCGGCAGCGGACTCGGCCGTACTGCAAACCGGCGAGTACGACGTCCGCCGCGTGATCGACGGCGATACCCTCTTACTGGAACACCCGCGGGTCCGCGTCCGCCTGCAGGGCATCGACACTCCGGAGACCGTCAAGGAAGACACACCGGTCCAGCCCTGGGGCCGGGAAGCAAGTGCCTACACCAAACGTTTTGTCGCGCAAGCCCAGGGACGCGTGCACCTCGAATTGGAAGGTCAGCAACTGGACAAGTACGACCGCCACCTGGCCTTTGTGTGGCATCAGGGCCGATTCCTGAATGAAGAGCTGGTGCGGCAGGGGTTGGCCCGCGCGAAGACCCACTACGATTATAGCGATTCGCTAAAACAACGACTGCGGATGGCACAGCAAGAAGCGCGCCAAAACCGTCGCGGGATTTGGAGCCGGCCGTAGCGGGCCGTGGGCTCTTCACTCCAGAGGCTTTAGGCGTTGGGCAGATGAGTGGGCAGATGAGAACTTACCCATCGACAGCCCCATGGATTGGCTTCGCTGGGATTTTCGATCACGCGGCAGGTAAAAACTTACCTGCCGCTCGCCTTATGGTAGGGCGCGGTGACCACCCTAGCGTGCCTCCACCGCCACGCCACCGGGCCGTAACTGCTGGGCCGAGGACATCGGCACGGGGACCACGGAGGGACTGAGAACCGTGGATGGCGGTGGCCAGGCCTGAGGCAGGGCGGCCGCCGGCAAGCCGGCCCGCGAGGCAAAGTGTCGCGGATCGTGATCGGGCACGGCAGGGAGCGAAATTTCTCGCGGAGCCGGAACGTTTGCTTCCCCCCAGCCGGACAGGCTGGTTTGCCGCATACCAGGAACTCCCCCTACCCCGCCGAGATCGATTTGGGGGGCAATCGCCGGCAGCTGCCAGAGTGCGGCATTGTCGGCCACTTGATTCAGCTGCACGCTGCCGACATCGATGGACAAAGCCAGCTGAGCAGCTGGTAGATGCAGCTCCAGGGTCTGCGGCAAGGAAACCCCGGACTCCGGGTAGTACCGGTGTGATGTGGCCCGCGAGCTGGCCAACAACGAACCTTGGGCACTGTAGATATGCTGCTCCAGCACCCACGCCCGCCGGACATCCACCACCGTATGCTTGGTAAAAGCACCCGTGCGGGTCCGGATCACGGAACGAATTTCGATGGTGCCGTCACCCCGCGGGAGCGGCCCTGTGTGCTGATCCCCCGCCGCAAACTTCGCCAGGCCCAAGCCGTCCAAGAGCCACTGCGGCTCCAGCGGTAGCTGTTGCTCGGCGCCCCCCAACTGATCATGGCGCATAAAATACAAGGCCGGCGGCTGGTTCCGTTTTACCCAAAACCAAAACAGCTCGGGATTACTCCCCAGATCAATCTCCGGGCCGGTGAGAGCCGTCTCGGCCTGCAAACGCAGCCTGCCGGGACGCTGCGCCACAATCTTGCCGCGCAAAGTGGAAAGAGCCGACAGGCCGGCAATAGAGATCGAGGCGTTGTTGGTTTGATAGCTTTGAATGCGGGAGGCATTTTGATTGACCGCGGCCAGCACCTGCTGCAGCGATGCCCCGGCGCTGAGCACTTCGGGAGCAGGCGGTCCCAGCTGGACAAACGGATTGCGGAGCGAGTGGCTGCAGGTAGCGCCGGAGCAGCAGAATACCAGCAATACCAGCCAGCCTGCCCGGCCTGCCGTGGCTCTGGATTTTGTGGTCTGGTTAAGAGTGGGCATGTGGGTTCTTCATGTCTGGGCAGCTTCACCATCACCGTAAAGCAGATCAATCATGCGCTGTTGCAACTGGGCGGCCCGTTCCGCAGTGGGCTCTGCCACCACCAACTCCGAGCGCTCATCGCGACGCGGACAAAATACGTTCAGTATGTGACGCCCTGCCGCATCTTGGTAGCAGTCCTCGCGGCGGAGCACCTTGCGGCGGAATAAGAGTAAGCCCAATAAGTAGCGAAACTCCGCGTCCGCCGGTCGATCGGCCAACGTGGCAAATAAATTCAACATCACGTCCGTAGGGGCTAGCTGGGGAGCCGCGCCCTCCTTGGTTGGCAAGCGAGAGCGCCACCATCCGAGGCACTCGGTCGGCGGCCCCGGCCAGGCACTGCAACTATAGTCCCAACGAACGATATCCGCCTCTTGAGCTACCAACACCGAAAAATACACATCACCAGGCTCCAGCGCGCACTGGGAAACTGCGCACTGCCGACTGCAACTCTTGACGTCAAAATCAAGCAGCATCTAAATCCTCAAGCGAGCATGGCCGCTGAGCCATTCCTGCGGCAGCAAAGGAACCACAGCGAACGCGACAACGAACAGGATTGGGTCACGAAGTGAGTACTACGGGCCGCAGATCGTAGTTGAACGAGCAGCGGACCACAAGGTGGAGATCACGACTCGCTAGCGTGGCTAGCTACAGCTCAACGGGCCGAAAAGAAGCGGGCGCAGGTGCCCTCCTCACCAATCAAGAATTTGACGGGTCTGGCACACCGGGGGCAGTTCCCTTGATAGGCGGTTCGCTCTGCATTGGGATAGACCCGCACATACACATCGCAGCACTGGAAGTGCACACCTAGAAACTGACCGGCAGCAGCCGACGACCCCGCCTGCTGAGCCGACGAAAACTCGTCCCCACTGGAGAGATCCAAATGCTGACCTTTGTCCGTCATCACGCTCCCTAACTGTTCCCAGAGATTCTAACGAGGCAAGGCCTGCCCCCGGCTTGACCGGGGGGCCTCGAACCAATGTGAGCTACCGCTCGGAAGACGTTTGCCCGCTCCCGTTGGTCGCTAAAATTTGACTCAAACACAATCAGTATGGCCGCATCAGCAGACTAATTCGACCGGCCCCCGCCGCCAACCGCAGTCGGCCTCTCGTTGGCCGAAAAAACCGATTTATTGTATTTTTCGCTAGACGTGTGCAGGCGGACGCAGGAACACGCCTCACAGCTTGGCAGCCTCCACAGGGTCTGGCTCCCACGCCACTCCCCCCC
>CAMYJY010000290.1 GCA_947258835.1 uncultured Pirellulales bacterium | reverse complement strand
ATGCTTGGTGCTGATGAGCATTGTCAAAGATGCCGAGCGGGTGGGTGATTATGCCAAAAACATTTTTGATTTGGCCGAGCTGGCTCCCCGGCAACCCACGGGCGAGTTCAAGGACGATTTAGTCGAACTAAAAAACCGCATCTCCAACTTGATGGCAAATTGTCGCGCAGTTTTTGATTCGCAGGATGAAGCGGCGGCCCAGGAGCTGATCGCGGTCGCCGGGTCACTGGAAGATCACTGCGATCAGCGGATTTCCCAAGTTGTTTCCGAGAGCCAGAACAAGGAATTGAGTGCGACCTATGCCCTCGCCTATCGCTACTTCAAACGCATCGCCTCGCACAGCCTCAACGTGCTCACCAGCATTGTCCAGCCGCTGGACAAGCTGGACTTCTCCGCTACGATAGCTGAGCCCGAGCAGTCGTAGGGGGTGTACCTATCCGACCAGATAACTAACAATTTCATCAATGATGTGGCCCTCCCGCTTATTTTGGAAATTGTTTCTGGCTTCGTCCGGACTGATCGTGCTGGCGGTCAGTGTGTGCTCGGCAATCGTTGCCGCCCGGCAAGAGGAGCAGTTGACCGCCCAGTTCCAGAGACGCCTGCGTGATTCCGCCATGCTGTTGACCGAGCAGGTTGGTGGGAAGATCGCCGCCGGCCGCACAGCGGACTTGCAGACGCAAGTCCGTCGCCTGGGACAAGCGACCGAAACACGTTTTACTGTCTTGGATGCCGACGGCGTCGTGTTGGCCGATTCCGCGCAAAGCACGCTGGCGGGTGTGGCAGCCATGGAAAACCATTTGGCCCGGCAGGAGTTCATGCAGGCTCAGCATAGCGGAGCCGGCCAAGCCCAAAGATTGAGCCCCACGCTCCAGATTCCTTTCCTCTACTATGCCGTACCGGTACGGGCAGGTGCTGCCACGCTGGGCTATGTCCGTGCCGCACAGCCGCTGGCCGAGATTGCCGCCGCGGTAACCGCCATGCGCTATACCATCTGGCTGGTTAGCTGGGGTGTCGGCTTCGCTGGCTTGCTGCTGACCTTCTGGCTGACAGGGCGCATCGTGCGCCCGATCCAGTCGCTGACCGAGGCGGCGGAGCAAATCGCCGCCGGCCAGATCCCCCACCGCGTCAGCGTCTCGGGTCCAGATGATTTGGGCAGTCTGGCGCGTGCCTTCCAAGGCATGATTGAAAAACTGCGGGCGCGTGAGGCCGATTTGCGGGAAAGTATTGACCGGCAGGCTGCCGTGCTCGCTGGCATGCAGGAGGGAGTGCTGGCCGTCGATAAAGATCAGCACATGCTCTTTGCCAATCTCGCCGCGGGTCAAACTTTTGGTTTCGATTCCGCCGCAGTGGAAAATCGCACTTTACTGGAAGTTGTCCGCAGCAATGACCTCCGGGAAATTGTGGAGCGTACCTTGGCCACCATGCTGCCCGTGCAGGGTGAGATCCAGTGGCAGGCGAGTCCCCTCTTAACCCTGAATGTCAATGCGACTCCCCTTCCAGGAGAGCCCTGCCCCGGTGTGGTGTTGGCCCTGCATGACATTACGGAAATCAGGCGGTTAGAAAACCTGCGGCAGCAACTGGTGGCCAACGTTTCGCATGAGCTAAAAACCCCGCTCAGCTCCATCAAGGCCTACACCGAAACCCTCTTGGGGGGTGCCATCGAGGATAGCGCACATGCGCGACCTTTTTTAGAGCGGATTGACGATCAGGCCGATCGCCTACACGAGCTGATACTCGACATGCTGTCACTGGCCCGCATCGAGGCCGGCCAGGGGACCATGGAGATGACCCAGGTCGCACTCTCCCGCGTGGCGAAAACGTGTATGGCCGACTACGAGGCCCGCGCCGCGTCGGCCCAAGTCTGCTTGCGGAATGAGATTTCGCAAGCCGAGCTGACCGTGCATGCCAACGAAGAGAGCCTGCTGCAAATCCTGGGGAATTTGATCGACAATGCCCTCAAATACACGCCCGCTGGGGGTACCATCACGCTGCGGTGCCACCGCCAGGAAGATCACGTCGTGCTGGAGGTGACGGACACGGGGATCGGTATTGATCCGGTGCACCACGAACGGCTCTTCGAACGTTTTTACCGTGTCGATAAAGCCCGTTCACGCGAGTTGGGGGGCACCGGACTGGGGCTGGCCATCGTCAAACACCTGTGCCAGGCGATGGATGGGAGCGTCGCGGTGGAAAGCACGCCGGGGGCGGGCAGCACATTTCGCGTGGTGGTGCCTCTTTGAGGCGCTAGGCGCTGGGCGCTAGTTGGGATGGGGTAGGCGGCTGGTGGGGGTGCAGGAACGCGGGTGGCACCCAACGTTGGTAACGATTTTGTGGGCAGTATGGGGGGGGGCCAGTCATTCCCGCGCAAGCGGGAATCTAGTGGCAGTGCAAATTGCCTGGTGCAAACGTGCTCCTTTTCTGCTGGTAACGATTTTCCCAGTGCGGCAGAAACCGCCCCCGGCTCGATCGGAGGCCTGCCCTCGGCTTGATCGGGGGCCTGCCCTCGACTCGATCGGGGG
>CAMYJY010000289.1 GCA_947258835.1 uncultured Pirellulales bacterium | reverse complement strand
GGAGTTAATCGCATAATCGCTGCGAGCGGCAACCGTCAATTTTCCGGCAGGTCGAAACAACCATGCATCGAAAGGCCAGGTCCCAATGAACGGCCAAGCCTGACAGACGCGGCGGGTGGGGCAGGTAAACAGAGGTCGTGGGGTGCCCAGACGCCGGGTGTACTCCTCATCGGCCGTGGGGCTGTTGGGATCGTCACCCAGCCGATGCAGCTGCCGCTGCTCGAGATGAGGCAGGAGGTTATAGGCCCAGCCACCAGGTTGCTGTCGCCGAGCGCCTCGCGAGGGCACGCCCACCCATTTGTAGCCCCAGCCGCCATAGGGAAAATGCCCCAGCAGTTGCTCGTGGTTCAAGGCAGCCACGGCGATCTGTTTGAGATTGTTTTGACAGGTCATCCGCCGGGCCGCCTCCCGAGCCTGTTGGATGGCCGGGAGCACCAGCGAGGCCAAGACGCCGATAATGGCAATCGTGATCAAGAGTTCGACGATCGTGAACCCCTGGGCCGGCAGTGCTGTGCGCCGTGGATGGTACATGGAGGCCTACCTGCGTTGTCGTGCGAGCTACCGCTGGGAGAGCACTCGTCCGTTACCGTAGGACATTCACGCGAGTGATAAACCCGTGCAGTAGCATAATTCTGACGTCTCTCTGCGAGGCGTCTGTTGGCGGCAATCTCCCCCTGTACCGTTGCTATCATAACCCGTGCCACAAAAACGTGCCACAAAATATCAGGAATTTACCCGTGCAACCGGTTCATTCTTCCTTGCTCAGCAAGCGGCGGTATTATGATTATGAAAAAGAACCGGGATTCGTGGAATAGACGTTTCGATGTTGCGAAATATCCACACGATTCCGCACCGGTAAGCGGCTGCCCAAGTGCCGCCGGGGTGTCCTAGACGTTCGTATGACAGCCGATTGTCAGCCCCAAACCGTTGCCATATAATAGGTTGTGCCCGATGCCGATGGGATTCATGCCGCTTACTCGCGTACGGTGTGAAGACCCCTTGGCTGCCCCTCTGAAGGGAGGGGTGCCGGCCCGTAACTTTAATTTGCATCTCCAATCCAACTTTAACTTTAAGACCATGCACGATTCACCGCTGCCTTTTACGCCCGAGCTCATCGAGAGGATTGCCGCCGAGCACCCCACGCCCTTTTACGTGTATCACGAGGAGGGCCTGCGCCAGCGGACGCGGGAGCTGTATGCCGCCTTTGCTTGGAACGAGGGTTTTCGGCAGTATTTTGCCGTGAAGGCCACTCCCAATCCGCACATCGTGGCCCTGCTGCAGGCGGCCGGCTGTGGGGCCGACTGCTCCAGTGTGGCCGAGCTGGTGCTCTGTGAAAAAATTGGTCTCACCGGTGAGTCGGTGATGTTTACCTCCAACAACACCACCACCGCCGAGTTTGCCCAGGCGGCGCGGCTGGGGGCGGTGATCAACCTCGACTGCCCCTCTCTGTTGGCCAAGCTCCAGCAGCTGCCTGCCTTGCCGGAGGTAATTTCCTTCCGCTTCAATCCGGGTGCCGAGCGGAGCGGAAATGTGATCATTGGAGATCCGCAGGAGTCAAAATTCGGCTGCAGTAGGGCACAAATCATCGAGGGCTACCGCCGCTGCCAGGAGCTGGGAATCTCGCGGTTTGGTTTGCATGCGATGGTGGTTTCCAACGAGCTGAGTGTCAGCTCGTTGCTGGATACGGCAGCCATGCTGTTCGAGCTGGCCGTCTTGGTCCAGCAAGAAACGGGCGTCGCGGTGGAGTTTATTAACTTGGGCGGGGGGATTGGGGTGCCCTACCGACCAGGTGAGCAGCCAGTGGATCTGCAGGCTTTGGGGAGTGGGGTCCGCGAGCTGTATGCAGCCATTTTGGAGCCCGCGGGCTTGGCCCCGGTGCGAATCATGATGGAAAACGGGCGGGCGATGACCGGCCCCTTTGGCTATCTGGTCACCCGCGTGCAAAATATCAAGCGGTCCTACAAGGACTATGTGGCAGTCGATGCCTGCATGGCCAACCTGATGCGGCCCGGGATGTACGGTGCCTACCATCACATTTCGATCCTGGGCAAAGAGGACCAGCCGCCACAGGGCCCGGTGGACGTGGTGGGATCGCTCTGTGAAAATAACGACAAGTTCGCCATCGATCGCCAGCTGCCGGCGGCCGCCGAGGGGGATTTTGTCATCATCCACGATGCGGGTGCCCATGGGCATTCGATGGGTTTTCAGTACAACGGCCGCCTCCGCTCGGCCGAATTTTTGCTCAACGACGCCGGCGAATTTCGCCAAATCCGTCGTGCGGAAACCCTGGACGACTATTTTGCCACCGTGGACTTTGCAGAGGTCGCTGCCGGTGAGGCCGCTGGGAAGCAAGACGTCGTGGGGGCCGCTCGCTAGGCTTCGCCGACGTGCCTCGGAGCGGGTCGGTCAGCTCTGCCGCGGGTGTTGGTTGCGGCAGAGTTGAGGTTGTTTTTTTACTTAAAGTGAAAATAGGTACGCTTGGTACTGGCCAGTTTGGGCCGGAAAAGCCCACTCCATCCGCCTCTCAACTAGGTTTCTTGGTGAGCCGCCG
>CAMYJY010000288.1 GCA_947258835.1 uncultured Pirellulales bacterium | reverse complement strand
ATGGCGCTGAAGAGCGGCGAGAATCCAGCGGAGAGCCTGGTGCAAACGTGCTCCTTTTCTGCTGGGATCAAATCGTTACCAGCGTTGGGTGCCACCCACATAAATTTGGTGCCATAACCTACCATCGGCCTCTGGCTGGGGTGGCATCGGCTGGCTTCGCCAACCTGGGCTACCCCGTACGAGCCGAACGTTTTCGTTAGCCCACGGTTCCTACGACAGCCATTTCAATAATCCAATCACTAGCAGCAAAGCGGCGCTGATCAAGATGGCATGCCAGAAACACCCTGGTCCGCCTTCTGGTTTATTGGTGCAATCATAAATGGGGTACAGGGCTATCTCCTCATTGTTCCGGCGATGGGTCCGAAACCCTCGCCTTCAGGCGAAACCTTAGGTTTTACTTTTTTGGGGGTGTGTTGAATGGGCTGGATTTGTCAAAATGCCGCCGTGAAATTTTCATGATGCTGGTATGAGGCAGTCGCTACTGCGCTGCGACAAACGCCTTCATCGCTGCCAGGGTTTCAGGGCTGACGTGGTGCTCTATGCCTTCGCTATCGACGTCCGCCACTGCCTCGCTGACGCCCAGCGCAATCAGGAACTGATGCACAATTTCGTGCCGCCGCCGACTGGTCTTGGCCAGACGGCGTCCCGCGGGCGTCAGCTCGATGGGACCGTAGGGCTCGGTTGTTACAAACCCGTCGCGCTGCAGCCGTCCCATGGTGCGATTGACCGTGACGTGGCTGACGGAGAACAACGCCGCCAAATCAACGGCACGGCATGCTCCGGCCGCAGCGATCTGATCGGCAATCGCCTCGACATAGTCTTCGGCCAGCTCGCGGGCGTGGTCGGAACGCACGCGCGTGTGCCGATTGGGTTGTTTTTTCGTTGGAGTCATGCTGTCCTCCCTCTATGTAGCCGAGGCTAAAAAATCGGTTACGATTCAGCCAAATGACGCAGCCTTTAATCCTGAGAGTCACTTCGAAGGGCTAGCTGGCAAAGGACGTAACGTAGGATGGCAGTTGCTCTTACGACCTGCCTACTGCAGATGGCTGAAGTATAACAAAAATCTTTGACTTTGCCCTTGCGTTCATTGTAGCTGATGCTACAATCTGTGCAAGTGTAGCCTGTGCTACATTTCGTCTCGCGCTGGCAAGCCCCCTTTTTTGCTGAGGATGTGTGGAGAACGATCGTGCCCAGGGTCCAATTTGGCTAACTCCGCACCCTGGCACGGGCGGATCCATTCCAGTGGCAAATACCTGCAAACTTTTAGAAAATTACCCAATGCCTACAAAAAACAAAGCTGGCTTTACGCTGATTGAGTTACTCGTAGTAATAGCCATCATTGGAGTGCTGATTAGTTTGCTGCTTCCCGCAGTCCAAGCGGCCCGCGAAGCGGCGCGCCGCATGAGTTGCACCAATAATTTGAAGCAGATGGGTGTGGCGCTGCAGAATTTTCACGCCACGCACAATCGTTTTCCGGCTGGATACATCTCCCACCCGACAAATGATGGCACGGTGCCGTCAGGGGTACGGATCGACCCGACGACCTGGGACGCGGCTCCGGGTTGGGGGTGGGCGGCACAGCTGCTCCCCTATTTGGAGCAAGGGAACGTGGCGCAGTCCATCGATCAGGCCGAGCCCATTTGGGCGCCCGAGTATGCCGACACGATTGCTACGCGGCTCCCAGTTTTTCTCTGCCCATCCGCGACCGGCGGGACCGAGCCTTTTGCCGTGCAGGATGAGCCTGGCGATCCTCTAATGATCGCAGGCAGCGAGATTGTCGTCGGGCGCTCGCACTACGTGGCCAGTCATGGTCAGGAATCGTGTTGGGGCGAATGTGGCGCGACCACCACGGGCGAGATCTTTACCGATATCTACAACTCAATCACCCAGGTCGTACAGATCGACGGCGACGTTTCGCGGGTTGCCGACGGTCCGTTCTACCGCAATTCGCGGACCCGCATGCGTGACATAACCGATGGCACCTCCAACACGATCTTTTTAGGAGAGCATTCGTCGGCTCTCAGCGAGAAAACCTGGGTGGGCGTCATTCCTGGTGCGTTCACGCATCCCAATTTTGCGTCTCCAGAAAACGGCTCCGACGCGGCCGCAACGCTAACGCTGGTGCACGCTGGTCCTTCCGGTGGTGAGTTGGATATTTTGGGCGTTCCGATCATTCACCCCATCAACTTTCCCACATTTCACGTCGGGCAAATGGTTTCCGAACACCCTGGCGGCGGAAATATTGGCCTGGGCGATAGCTCCGTGCGTTTTGTTTCGGAGGACATCAACCTCATCCTCTTCGCTGAGCTGTCGAGCATTGCCGAAGGTGAATTGCTGGAGGAGTTTTAATTCGTGTCTGCAGTTTCTGAAAGAACGGCCGGAGGCCGTTCTTTCAGAAGTAAATTGATCTGAATAAAATCAGAAAGTACACATTCATGGTTCAAAACGCAAAAAATCGCTGTTCCTTGACTACGGCTACTGCCCTGGTCGCGTTCTTGGCAATCGGCTGTTCGCAGTATTCCGACATCAGCCCCGTGGCCTACAAGTATTCGAAGGCACTTTATTCCGTCTGCAACCGCCAGGATGCGTCTCGCTTGTCGAAGCTGGCAGAAAAAATTGAGGCTGCCAGGACCGCATCTCAACTGACAGACGAGGAGTTTGCTTGGCTTAGCGGCATTGTCGCCAGCGCCCAAGCTGGAGAATGGCAAGTCGCCACCCGCGCCGCCCGCCAGTTGATGGAAGCCCAGGTTGAGGGGCGGTAACGGATGGGCGGCGCTAGGCGACTTTTCTTATCCATTACAAATGAGCCGGTGGGCGATAGCCCCGGTTCCGTGAGACGCGTAAGAACCGGGGCTATCGCCCATCGGCTCAAGCGCGACAGATGGGGGGGGGCCTAGTTTGCCGCAGTGATATCACCTCCGAATCACATATTACGGCAAAGAACCAAATAAATTTGCGCAAGCAACAAAAATTTTCACCGTTCGTAGTACGTGGTGGACGTTGTTTCCGTTGTTTCGTCGTGGTTCAAAATTATCAGCTAGAAGGTGGTGATTTGGCTTGGATCAGCCATTGTTTCCCGTAGAATCCGGCCAGAGGTCAAACTTTCCGCCAACGTCAAGCTTTTTTTCCCGCTGCCCGAATAGCAGTAATGACTACGGATGCGTGAGCAACTCCGTGGAATATGTTAAGTTGGTAAGCGGGGCACTGGGATGCGCTGCCAGCATCCTCGGCAGTGTGGGCAGGCAAGGTCATGAAAGCTCGTTGGTGGCACACGACGGAGAAGGGGATTGTCTGTGAACTGTGTCCCCGTCTGTGCGCGCTGGCCGAGGGACAGCGCGGTTTCTGCTTTGTTCGCAAAAACGTCGCCGGCTCGCTCGAACTGACCACGTATGGAAAAAGTACGGGCTTTTGTATCGATCCCATCGAGAAAAAGCCCCTCAATCACTTCCTGCCCGGCACAGCGACACTTTCTTTTGGAACGGCCGGTTGCAATCTGGGTTGCAAATTTTGCCAAAATTGGGACATCTCCAAGGCCCGC
>CAMYJY010000287.1 GCA_947258835.1 uncultured Pirellulales bacterium | reverse complement strand
AACCTGGTTGAGACGCGGATGGAGTGGGCTTTTCCGGCCTAAATCGGCTAGCACTGGGCGCACCTGTTTTCACTTTAAGTAAAATAAGCAGGAGGCGGGCATCCGTTCCGCAATTCGGATGAAGCGAAGTCATCCGAATCCAACAGTTCGTCCTGTAAGTCGTCCACCTCCTACAAATTCGATCCTGCCACTCGGTAACTGCTGAACACGAGGCATCCTAGCCAGCAAACTCTCATCCGTCAGGAACCCCAAGGCCCGCGCGCACTACCTGCGCGAAATGTCTCCTAAAAATTCGGTCCATCCATTTTGCATCGACTGGAAACCAACTGCTCCACCACAGGAAGTTGCTGCGTTGCGGCAGCCTGGTTTACCCCGCCAGTCAGTCGATCATTGGTTTACTCAAAGTGATAATGATCTCCGAGGGCAATGCATGTGTAACGTTCTGGCACTGATACGTGCATGCGTCGGCTGACAGAAATTTTTTGTTCGTGACAAACTTTACTCGTGATAAACTTTGCCGCTGTCGATTTAACAAACCTAAGCATGCTTTTATTAACCGCAGTCGCTTGGATTGCAGTCGCTTGGATTGCAGTCGCTTGGATTAACGTCATCGTGAGTTCGTCAGCAAAACCGCTGCGTTCCTATCGCGTGCTGCGTCGCACTAGAGCACATTCTGGGAATCTTGTTGCCATCTGTCAAGCAATTTTTTTTGTGTATCCAGAAGTCGCTCCAGAATAATCGCGTCAAACGACTTGACAGATCTGTGATGTGTCGTCCTGCCATCCACGGCTTGGCGCCAGCAGCAGGGGGGGGGCCAAACGTGTCGCCTTCCAACGCACGCAACCGCAAACAAGTTTTCTCGCGCTTTCCCTGCAGGACATCCAGAGCTAGCATAAAACAAGTTCCACGCACCCAACATATATTGACCGCATAACACAATGACTTCATCAAATCCAAAATCGCTGCACGCTTCCTTCAATCAACTGCGGGTAGCGGCTTTCGAAAGCCGTCGCCAAAGGAACATGCAACAACTGATTGAACGGATGCAGGGCATTGCCCACGTGAGCCCCTCCCTGCGAGAAGTCGCCATTCCAGAAGACCGCGCTGCCATTGACTTTGCCAATCGTCTGATCACCGGACAAGTGGACGTGGCCATTTTTCTTACCGGTGTTGGTACGCGCATGCTCGTGGAGCGTATTGCACGTCAGGTACCACGACAACGCTTTCTGGATTCCCTTTCCGACATTAAAACAATTGCCCGCGGCCCCAAACCAACCGCCGCGCTCAAGAAACTCGGCGTGGCACCCACTTGGCAAGTTCCGGAACCGAACACTTGGCGGGAATTGCTCACCACCATCGACCAACACATGTCCATCGCCAACCAGGTCGTCGCCATTCAAGAGTACGGCGTATCCAATGTCAGTCTTGTCGCTGGCCTGGAGGCGCGCGGTGCAGTCGTCGAATCGGTAGCCATCTATCGCTGGGCACTGCCCATCGATCTAGCGCCTTTGCAGGCAAACATCCGGCGGATCATTGCTCATGAAATTGACATCACCTTGTTCACTTCCGCACAGCAAGTCGTACATTTGTTGCAAGTTGCCGAACAAATGCACCAGCAGACCGAATTGCTCGCGGCGCTGCGTCAGACGGTGGTGGCCTCCATCGGCCCCACGACCAGCGCCTGCCTGCGCGAAAAATCAATCGGCATCGACTTCGAGCCGTCCCACCCCAAGCTGGGACATCTGGTGCAAGAGACGGCCGCCGCCGCCGCGAAATTGATGCAGCGGAAAGCGGCCCTCGTCCAACAACTCGCGGACACCAGCCAACAACCCGGCGGAACCCGGCCGGCCTGGTACCACAGCCCTTTTCTCCGTGCGTGCCGCGGCGAGAGTGTGCCCTACACACCAATCTGGCTCATGCGCCAAGCGGGGCGCTACATGGCGGAGTATCGCGAGGTGCGGGCCCAGACCACCTTTTTGGAGCTCTGCAAAAACCCTCAGCTGTGTAGTGAAGTCATGTGCACCGCCGTGGAAAAACTCGGCGTCGATGCAGCCATCATCTTCTCCGATCTGTTGCCCATCCTCGAACCGATGGGTCTGGACCTCGAATTTGTCGCTGGCGACGGCCCCAAAATCGGCAACCCCCTGCGGGCGGCCAGCGACGTCGATCGCCTGATCGAACTGGAAAATTTAGAGGCCCTGCAGTTTGTCGTAGAAACCGTCCGTCGCACACGGCAAGACCTGCCCGCGGAGATACCTCTGATTGGCTTTGCCGGCGCGCCGTTCACGCTGGCCAGCTATGCCATCGAGGGGGGCAGTAGCCGGAACTTCCTGCACACCAAAACCCTCATGTATCGGGAACCCGCGGCCTGGCACGCTCTCATGGCGCGTCTGGCCCGCTCCATCACCCGCTATCTCAACGCCCAAATTGCCGCGGGTGCCCAGGCGGTGCAACTCTTTGATAGTTGGGTCGGCTGCCTGGGCACGGCCGACTACCGCCAGTATGTGCTGCAGCATGTCCAAGCCATTGCCGCGGGGATCCCACCAGGCGTACCGCTGATTCACTTTGGCACCGGCAACCCGGCCCTGCTACCGCTGATGGCCCAAGC
>CAMYJY010000286.1 GCA_947258835.1 uncultured Pirellulales bacterium | reverse complement strand
GCGGCTGTTGGGGGTGATGGAGTCCCGCGGGTGGGACTTGGTCGTGTTAACCCGCGGCGAGTCGGTGCAGTGGTTGACCGGTGCCTACGTAGGGCCTGGCCTGGCGCCGGCGGCGGCCCTCAGCTCGGCTGGCAGCGTGACGCTTGTCTTGCCATCCCGCAAAACCTCGCTCTGTGTAGCGGCGGATGAAGTGGTGCCTTATGAGGAAAAGTGGCATTCGACTCTCCGCGACGAGCAGCGGGCAGCCAGCAATGAAGCGTTGCTTGCTACACTCGCACTTGGCAGTCACCACCGCCCGGCTGGCGAGTGGTCGGCCATGGGCCCACGGTTGGTCGCTGAGTTGGGGGGGGATGTTGAAAACGTGGAACCCGACATGTTTCGCCTCCGGAGGCGCAAGGATCCGGACGAGCTGCGGATGATGCAGAGGGCCAATGACGCGAACCGGGCGATGTACGAAAAAGCACGTGCTATCATTGAGCCGGGTATCAATGAGCTCGAGGTCTACAGTAGTTTGCAGGCGGTGGCGGTGTGGGAATTGGGCGAGGCCGTGACCTATTTTGGCCAAGATTTTCGCTGCAATGCCCGCGGCGGTTTGCCTCGCAATCGCCAGGCGCGAGCTGGCGAGCTGTACATTCTCGATTTAGGCGTTGGATTTCGGGGCTACTACTCCGACAATGCACGCACATTGGCCGTCGATAGTGAGCCCACCGCGGAGCAGCAACAAGCCTGGTCGTGCTTGATGGAAGTCTTCCCCTTGGTGGAGGCCGAGGTCCGACCCGGTGCTAGCTGCCGGGCCTTGTTCCAGCAAGTGCAGGGGCTGCTCGATCAAGCGCAGCTGGGGGTCTTCAATCATCATCTCGGGCACGGCGTGGGCTTGGCGCCTCATGAGGGCCCCCATTTGAATCCCCACTGGGACGACCATTTTGCCGAGGGCGACTTTTTCACGGTCGAGCCTGGTCTGTATCACCAGCCGCTGCAGCATGGGATTCGGCTGGAGGAAAACTACCTCGTCACGGCGGATGGTGTCCAGCGACTGACCGATTTTCCCTTAGAGCTGTAGGCGGCAGGGGCGGCAGCTTCACCTTTTGCGCGCTGCTTGGCAAAAATTATTGCGTTGTCGGTCATTCTCTCTTTCCCCCTCGCCCCTGCCCCGCTACACTCCGCCAGCTTTTTAGAGCAAATTTCGAAAATGCGTTGTGCTGCCAACGGGTCGCACTGAGTGGTTCCCCTTGGTTTTCACGTGGATCACAACCACGTATTTTCACAAGCTGTTCTAATTTGAAAGTTAGGTATAGCGTAGCAAGGGTTACAAACGTTTTACTGCACGTCTCCAAACCGTCTGGTGCTGCCATTTTTTCCGGCTGCCGGACACCTCCGGTGCGGTTGGGGGATGGGTTTTGAGCCTATTGAGCTCGAGAAAGTGATAGCATGTCGGATTCCTTTGTAGACATCCATTGCCACTTATTGCCTGCGATCGATGATGGGGCAGAGGATTGGGAAACCACGTTGGCGATGGCGCAGATGGCCGTAGCTGACGGGACGCAGACAATTATCGTGACGCCCCACCAGTTGGGGAATTTTTCAGAAAACCGCGGTGACGCGATTCGTGCCCGTACGCAAGAGCTTCAGCAGTTCCTGGAGCAGCATGATATTGGGCTACGTGTGCTGCCGGGCGGTGATGTGCGGATTGAAGATGGCATGCTGGAGAAATTGCAATCCGGTGAAGTGCTGACCCTTGGTGATCTCAAGCGTCACGTGCTGCTTGAGCTACCCCACGAGTTGTATTTTCCGATTGAGGGCGTGCTGGCTGAGCTAGAACGGGTGGGGATGACGGGTATCTTATCTCACCCGGAGCGAAATCGGGGCCTGTTGCGAGAGCCCGATCTGCTCCCTGGTTTGGTCGAACAAGGTTGTTTGATGCAAGTGACCGCTGGCAGTTTGATGGGGACTTTTGGGCCTTCTTCCCAAGGCTTGGCCGAATGGATGCTCGCGGAGGGTTTGGTGCATTTTATTGCTACGGATGCCCATGGCACGCGCTCGCGGCGGCCCCTCCTGCGGCGTGCCTTTGATCGCGTGGTCGAGCTGACCGATGAGCAGACCGCTCAGGATTTATGTTGTCGCCATCCTGCTCTCGTAGCGGAGGGCCAGGTCGTTCCCGCAGGTCGTCGCCAGGTGACCAAACGGACCGGATGGCGGAGCTGGTTTGGCAAACATCGGGTGGCCTAGAGCCACATCTGGAGCAAGCGTACCGGGAGCTCGCCAGGGTCACACTGTCACGCTGGTCGAATCAAATTGGGGAAGGCCGTTGGTGCATAGCAGCAATTTGTCTCGGCGTAGTTTTTTGGCTTTGGGGGGGGCCGCTTGGACTACGGGTTGGTTTTCTGGGGGACGGTCCTGTTGGGCGGCGCCAACTTGGATAGACCATTGTTCGCACGGACCTTTTCAGGTGCAGGCAACATTTCCGCTAGGCACGCTGACGCCCTTATTTCAGCGGCTATCGAAATTAGAGCTGGAGCTGCAACGAACCCTGGCCGTGCCGCCGGCGCGCCACAAGGTCAATGTCTATTTGATGGAGGACGAGCGTGCCCACCGTGCCTTCCTGGGGCAGCTTTATC
>CAMYJY010000285.1 GCA_947258835.1 uncultured Pirellulales bacterium | reverse complement strand
ACAGCGACGGAGGAGAATTTTTCCCTGTTTGCGGACCACCACGGCGGCCTCATTGAGGTGTGTGAACTTTGGTCGGGGCGTGGCGAGGGGAAGTTGGTCTTGTAGTTTTGCTTGGTTGGCGGCACAGAGCGTGGCGATGGGACACTGCTGGCAAGCCGGTTTTTGAGGCGTACACACAAGTGATCCCAGTTCCATCAGTGCCTGATTGAACTGGGCCACGTGTTTGTGGGGCAAGACTTCGGCGGCCGTTTGCCAGAGGTGGCGCTGGCCTGCCGCTGTCGTGACTGCCTGGCGGTAGCCTGTCAGCCTGGCAAATAGCCGCGTGGTATTTGCTTCCAGAATGGGCGCTCGCTCGCCAAAAGCGATGGAAGCAATTGCGCCGGCGGTGTACCGTCCAATACCGGGAAGCGTTTGCAGTGTGTTGACATCGCGGGGAAAACGGCCGCCATGCTCAGCCACGATCTGTTGGGCGGCTGCATGGAGCTGTTTGGCGCGGCGGTAATATCCCAGACCTTCCCACATCCGCAGTACGTGCTCCAGGTCGGCCGCCGCCAGTTTGTTGACGGTGGGAAACGTCTTGATGAAGCGTTTAAAATAGGGCTTGACGGTCTCGACCTGGGTTTGTTGCAGCATCACCTCGCTGATCCACACGCGGTAGGGATGGGACGAACGCCGCCAGGGCAAGTCCCGTGCCTGCCGGTCGTACCAAGCCAGGAGTTGCCGACGCAAACGTTGTTTCCAGCGTGCCTCAAAAGGCGGTTGATGAATGCAATCCATTGCCCTGCACCGTGTTGGTTTTCGAAATGCGTCGTATTTGAGTCAAGTTTGCTAGCGACCAACGGGAGCGGGCCAATGATTTCCGAGCGGTAGCTCGCATTGGTTCGAGGCCCGGGCCTCGCTAGTTGTCTTTGAGTGCCGACACCAGTTCCATCAGTGCCTGTTTTCCATCGCCAAAGAGCATCAGGCAATTGTCGGCGGCGAACAGGGGATTGGGGATGCCGGCGAAGCCGGGGCTGAGGCTCCGTTTGATCATGATCACGGTGCGTGCTTCGTGCACATTGAGGATGGGCATGCCGGCGATGGGGCTGGTGGGATCCGTGTTGGCCACGGGGTTGACCACATCGTTGGCCCCAATCACGATCGCCACATCGCATTGTGCAAACGTCGGGTTGATTTCGTCCATTTCTTTCAGCTGGTCGTAGGGCACATCGGCCTCGGCCAGCAGTACGTTCATGTGTCCCGGCATCCGGCCCGCGACCGGGTGGATGGCATACTCGACCGTTACTCCGGCTGCTTCTAACAGATTGGCCAGCTCGCGGACCACATGCTGGGCCTGCGCGACGGCCAAGCCGTAGCCGGGCACCATCACGACCCGCTGCACGCCATCCAGCAGCATGGCCACTTCGTCGGCCGATGTTTGTTTGATCTTCCCGGAGTAGACTTCGTCGGCATCCGCGGCGGCACCCGTGGCTTCCAGTTTGGCAAACAGCACATGGGCTAGGGAACGATTCATGGCCCGGCACATGATGTTCGTGAGGATAAGTCCCGAGGCACCGACCAGCGAGCCGGCGATAATCAGCACGTTATTACCGATCACGAACCCGGCCGCGGCGGCCGCCAGTCCCGAATAGCTATTTAGGAGTGCAATCACGACCGGCATATCGGCTCCACCGATGGGGGTGACCAGCAGCACACCGAGGGCCAACGCCAGCAGCACCAGCGGGATGAACTCGGTACCGCTACCGTCTCGCATCATCCAGCACAGCAGCAGCCCGATCAGCAGGAGGGCGGCGCTAACCCATTGTTGTTTGGGAAAGCTCCAGGGCCGTTTGAACTGCGGTAGCTCATGCAGTTTGCCCGCGGCTACCAGCGACCCGCTAAAGGTGACCGAACCGATGAGACCTGTCAGCCCGGCGGCCACACCGGCCACGGCGACATCGCTGGCTGACCCGCGGAGGACTTCGGCACCGGCCACCAGGGCCGAGGCGATGCCGCCGAAGCCATTGAACAGGGCCACCAGTTGCGGCATTTGGGTCATTTGCACGCGGTTGGCCAACCATACGCCGGCGGTGCCGCCCAGCAGCATCCCCACGATGGCCAGCGGCCAACTTACCCGTCCATCGACCAGGAGCACCACCAGCACGGCAATCAGCATCCCCACCGCGCCCAGTTGATTTCCGCGGACGGCCGTGCGGGGATGGGTCAAGCCTTTGATGCCCAAAATAAACAGGACCGCGGCCACCAGATAGCCAACATTGGTCATTGAGGACGCGCCTGCGGGGCAAGTCACCTGCTGCGCCGCGGTCGTGGCGGCCGAATCTACCAGCGGATTGGCCGTGAGGTGTATTTGTTGCCAGGTGTTGTGCAGCCAGTTATGAATCACGTTAGCGAACCTTGTAGTTGTGCAGTTTCTGCCAGAACGGCCGGAGGCCGTTCTGGCAGAAGTAAATTGATTCGAACCAAAGTCGACTTTACTTTCTAACTCAAAGTGAAAATAGGTATGCCTGGTGCCGGCCGGTTTGGGCCGGAAAAGCCCGCTGCATCCATCCGCCTCTCAACCGGGTTTCTTGGCGAGCCGCCGCGGTGCGGAAACGGAGGCTGTTTTCTCGGGCTTTACCGGCTTCATGGAGGCCTCGTTTTCAGTTTGAGTTTCTAAGATGGCGGCCTCCGGCCGCTATCTATGGAAGTTACTTCTTGAACATGGCGAGCATGCGGTGCGTCACCAAAAAACCGCCCACGACATTCACGGTGGCAAAAATGATGGCCAGCAGGCCAAACAGGCTACCCCAAAAACCGGTTCCTGCCATCAGGGCACCGACCAGCGTGATGCCGCTGATGGCATTGGAGCCACTCATCAAGGGGGTGTGCAGCGTGGGCGGCACCTTGGTGATGATCTCGAAGCCGACAAAAACTGCCAGGACGAAAATGGTGCAGGCGGTGATCAAGTCCATGAAAGTTGGATCTCGCAGAGAGGGGGAGGGGAAGTGGGGAAAGCGACAATTTTCAGTGCACAAGCTCCATGCTTCGGTAGGCGGCCCTGGCCGCCTACCCGTCAGTTGCCAAATGGTGATCGGGGGGTGTGGTGGCTGGGAGGACCAGGGGGCCCAGGTCGAGCATGTCGCGGAGACGTTGGTTTTGCACTTGCCCGTCTTTGGCGGCCAGGGTGTCGCGGAGGACTTCGTCTTTGAGGTCGATATCGATTTGGCCATCTTGGGTCAGCAGGAGCAGGAACTGCACCAGGTTTTTGCCGAGCATTTGGCTGGCGTGCAGGGGCACTTCACTGGGGAGGTTGGTGGGTCCCAGGATGGTCACTCCGGAGGCGACCACGGTTTGATCGGCTTGCGTCAGGGCACAGTTGCCGCCGCGTTCGGCGGCTAGGTCCACGATCACGGAGCCTGCGCGCATCCGCTCAACGGCATCCTCGGTAATGAGCAGGGGGGCGGGGCGACCGGGGATGGCGGCGGTACTGATGCACACATCGCAGTGGGCGATGATGTCGGCCAGTTGGGCCTGCTGCTGTGCGACTTGTGCTTCGTTCAGTTGTTTGGCGTAGCCACCCTGGCCCTCGGCATCGGCATTGTCCAATTGCAGCGAAATAAACTTGGCTCCCAGGCTGGTGATTTGTTCTTCGACTGCCGGGCGGACATCGTAGGCTTGGACAACGGCGCCCAAGCGGCGGGCGGAGGCGATGGCCTGCAAGCCGGCCACACCGGCACCGAGGACCAGGACCTTAGCGGGCGCCAACGTACCGGCGGCGGTCATCAGCATGGGGAACAGTTTGGGGAGATGGTCGGCCGCTTTGAGGACAGCTTTGTATCCGGCCAGGGTTGCCATGGAGGACAGCACGTCCATGCTTTGGGCGCGGGTAATCCGGGGAATCAATTCCAAGGCAAACAGCGTTGCTTGGCGATCGGCCAATTCCTTTACGGCGGCCGGATTTCCCAGGGGATCGCAGCTGCCCACGAGGATTTGCCCGGCGCGGACTAATTCGAGGTCGTCGCGACCGGCGGTGGGGTTGGCACCTAGCCAGCGGACCTGGGCCACCACATCGGCGGCGGCGAAGGCCGCGCCGCGGTCTGCGACAATCTGGGCACCTTGGTCTTGGTAAGCGGCATCGCTGACGCCGGCCGCGGCACCGGCATCCGCTTCGATGAGTACCTCCCAGCCAGCTTGGGTGAGGGCGGGCAGGGCGGCAGGCAGCAGCGCCACACGGCGCTCACCCGGATACGTTTCGCGGACGACGGCAACTTTCATAGGACGGCCGGTTGTCAATCTTAGTGGTGGCAAAATGGGCAATTGGGGAGAACGCCTATTGTGTCACATTTTGTGTCCCTACTGAAGAGGTCTTGCGGCAGGAAAATGCTGTGGTGGCCCGGCCCCGGGTGGCACCGTGGGTGGCACCCAACGCTGGTAACGATTTGATCCCAGCAGAAAAGGAGCACGTTTGCACCAGGCTCTCCGCTGGATTCTCGCCGCTCTTCAGCGTCATTC
>CAMYJY010000284.1 GCA_947258835.1 uncultured Pirellulales bacterium | reverse complement strand
ACTCACATCAAATATCTCACATCTCACATCACACATCTCTACGTGGTGCCCCTGGCCATCCGCCTGGACTTCCCTCGTGCGTTTTCTGCCTGGCCGGTCATCTCGTACAGAAAACGGCTGGGCACCGTGTCGCGGGCCTTGCCCCATTTGCGACGGGCCAAGGCAAAGGACAATGTGAGCTCTTCTTGGGCGCGGGTCACACCGACGTAACATAGTCTCCGCTCTTCATCGATAGCCCGGCCCTCCTCCGCCAGCGAACGTTTGTGCGGCAAGATGCCTTCTTCCATCCCCACCATGTAGACGTAGGGAAATTCCAACCCCTTGGCCGAGTGCATGGTCATCAGCACCACGGCATTGCTCTTGAGTTGCTGCTCCTTGTCATCACTCTGGTCCGCATTGCCGAGGGCCAATTCGTCCAAAAACCCTCGTAAACTGGGGTCGGTTGCTGCGGCTGCGTAATTGGCGGCAGCATTCACGATTTCTTCCATCGTCGCGGCCCGCGCGTCACGGTCGTTGGGATCGGGATAAAGCCGCTCGAGTTCGCGACGGTAGCCCGTGGCTTGAATCACCTGCGTTACCAATTCGGCCAGGGTCTTCTGCTGGGCAGCCTGACGGAGTGCATCGATCAACTGCTGAAATTCCTGGATGGCTACGATGGCCACGGGTTTCAGTGGCAACTGCTGGCAAGCGGCCATCACATCCCACACATGCCCACCCTGCTGGGTGGCCGCGCTGACCAATTGTTTGACCGTGGCATTACCAATCCCACGCGCCGGGGTATTGATAATCCTCAGCAAGGATAATTCATCATGCGGGTTCTCCAGCAGTTTGAGATAACACAGCAAATCCCGCACTTCCTTCCGATCAAAAAAGCTCGTGCCTCCCACCAAGATGTAGGGCAAACCGACGCGCCGCAACTCGGTCTCAAAACTACGCGGTTGCTCGTTGGTACGGCAGAGAATGGCAAAATCACGGGCCGCCACGCCAGGCTGGGTCAGGCGCGAGGCAATCTCCTCCACGATCTTGCGGGCCTCCAAATTTTCATCGGGCAGTTGCAAAATGCGCGGCTGTTTTCCACCTGCCCGCGCCGGGCGAAGTACCTTGTCATGCCGCACTTGATTGAAACCAATCAGCCTGTTGGCATAACCTAAGATGGCGGAGGTCGAGCGATAATTTTCCTCCAGTCGCACCACTTTGGCATCCGGCCAGTCTTTTTGAAAGTTGAGAATGTGCTCCACCTCCGCGCCTCGCCAGCCATAAATGGACTGGTCGTCGTCGCCCACCACGCACAGATTGCGATGCCCCATGGCCAGGCCTTTCACGATTGTATACTGGCTCCCGTTGGTATCCTGGTACTCGTCGATCAGCACATGATCAAAACGCTGGGCCTCTTCCCGCCGGACGGCCGGGTGCTTGGCAAACAGCTGCTGCACCAGCAGCAGCAAATCATCAAAATCCACCAAACCTTTGGACTTCAAATTGGCTTGGTACCGGCGGTAGGCCGCCGCGGCCAAATGCTCTTTATCGGTCGCCGCCAGCGACGCTGCGCGGGCCGGCTGGGCGGCACGATTTTTCCAACCGCCAATCAGCAGCAACAGCTCCGCCGGCTGCAGCGATTCGCTGGGACAACGAATCTCCCGCAGCGCGGCCCGCGCTTCCCCCTCCTGGTCTCCCCGGTCGCAAATGGCAAATCTCTCCGGATAGCCCAAACGCTGAATATGGCGTCGCAAAATCTTCACGCACAGGGCATGAAAAGTAGAAATCTGGGGTCGCGGCTGGGCTCGCCGGCCGCGGGCGCCTAGCAGTTTGGACAGCCGCTCCTGCATTTCGCCGGCCGCCTTACGGGTGAAGGTCACCGCCAGGATCCGCTCGGGGGCAGTACCACGCCGAATCAGCTCCGCAATCCGAAACGTCACCACCCGGGTTTTCCCCGTGCCCGCACCGGCCAACACGAGCAAGGGTCCCTGCCGGGTCTGCACTGCGGCGCGCTGGGGTGGATTGAGGCGGTCGGACATTACATGCGGGGTGGGGACAGGAGCTGGGCAAACTGAGAATCGTACCTGGGCCACCGCGGGAACGGTAGGGCCAGCCGCAGAAGCCAGGCAAGGCGGTCTGCGTACTGCCTCCGGCGAGTATTTTTTGAACCACGACGAAACGACGGAAACAACGAATCAAAACAACGAATCAACAGACGAGATAAGGATAGAAGTCCCTGCTCGTCGTGGCGTCGTTGCGTCGTGGTTCCAATCCAAACGGGGGTAACGGTCCCCCGTTCCAGTCCGGGGCAGGACCTGCTGCCCACCTTGACGGTTATCCGCGACGCACCCTACACTTCAGGCGCAGGCTATTACCTAGTCTTTTTTTACTTAAAATGAAAACAGGTACACCCAGTGCTGGCCGATTTGGGCCGGAAAAGCCTACTCCATCCGCGTCTCAACCAGGTTTCGTTGTGAGCCGCCGCGGTGCGCAAACGGAGGCTGTTTTCTCGGGCTTTACCGGCTTCATGGAGGCCCCGTTTTCAGTTTAAGTTATTTACCCTTTTCCGTAGCGAGCCGAACTGAGATGAAAAAAGATCGCCGTCATGACCTGGAAACCAACTGGCTAGCCGCACGCCTCAGCGGTTGGATCACCACGCTCAAACCTTACTCAAATTTGCT
>CAMYJY010000283.1 GCA_947258835.1 uncultured Pirellulales bacterium | reverse complement strand
CCGGACGAAAATCCAATCCGTGCCTTACGTGAAATTGATTTACAACAACTCTTGCTCTGGCACAGTGCACGAGCACTGACCGATTTCTGGGCCGACGGATTTGCGGATCGTGACCGCACGCTGCCATTTTTCGCGCGGGCGTCGCGGGACTACTGCCAAGCGGCCCAACAAATGGGCCAGCCCTCCGCGGCAGTGGACGCCCTGGTAAGCGAACAAACCGCCAGGTCCGCGGCACTCACGCAGGTGGCACGGGACGGCTTGCAAATCACTGCCGAATCTCGCCCCGTGGCCGACCAGGCCCAGGCGGCCACGATCTCCCTCCAAGTTGAAACGCCAGGCCGTTTTCCGTCTGGGCGTGCTGCACTGTTCGTGCGCGGCGCGCAGGGGCGTGAGACCGATTGGGCCGTCCAAGTGGTGCGCGGCCCCGGCAAACCGCTGCCCCCTCCGCAGTCCCCGGGTACAGACGAGCCCGGTGGGCCAGGGTCTTTGACCGTGCCGACAGCCCAGCATGAACGGCAACGCTTCCAAATTCACGTGGCAGACATTACCGACAGCAGTCCCAAACTGGACGCGGTGGCCCTGTTTCGCGGACACGCCTACGAAACCCCCTTCCTGATGCATGGTCTCAGTGGTCGGGTGGTGGACTACGTTCCCCACCGTCACGGAGCGCCGACGGTGACCTTGTATGGCGAGCAGCGGGAACGGTTGTCGGTGGTGTTCGTGCTGGATTGCTCGGCCAGTATGGAGCAGCTCATCCGCGTGGAATCTCTGCTGGAAGACCAATTGCCCCGTTTGGAACTGGCCAAATCCGCGCTGGTCACCATGCTGCGGGAATTGGCAGCCCGTGGTGATGCGCGGGTGGGCGTGCGATTTTTTGGCCATCGCCTGGGCTGGAGCACGGACCAGCCGGTCCGCATGCTCACACAAACGGACTATCTGGGGGAAATTCCGAGCTACATTTCACCCAGCAACGACGTCGAAACGGTACTCACGCTGGGCCGCTTTGACAGTGTCGATGCCGGCTTAGTAATCCGCCGCTTGCAAAGTGTGCAACCCTGGGGACAATCGCCCTTGTATCTGTCCGTGGCCCAGGCCTTGGGAGACTTTTACACCGACGATGACGATACTCGCAAAAGCATCGTGGTGATCACTGATGGCAAAAACTATCAGTTTTCGCCCAGTGGTGGGGAAAGTCGCGATGGCCTCGGCGAGACCTATGCCGATGTCGTGGCGGCTTGGAACAGACAGCAAGTGCCGGTGCATATTTTGGGTTTCGGCGTGCCGACTGAGGAAAGGGCCGCCGCCGAACAGGAGTTCAATCGCATTGCCGAGCAAACGCGGGGTAGCTATCGCTCCGTGCGGACGGGCAAGGATCTGCTGCGGGTGCTGCGAGAACGCTTGGGTGTGGGTGGGTACGTCGTGGAAGACACGTGGGGCAACTCATTGAATGTGGCCGCCGATGGGACGGCCCGCCCGACCCGTTTGAACGCCCCGGTCGCCTTGCCCAACACCTTCCCCCATCCGCAGCGGTGCAGCGTGCGTTTCCAATCCCTCAGCCGCACCGCCGACGTGGAGCCAGGCGTGGATTGGCAATTGCAGGTCACCAGCGATGCCAGCGATTTGGTGGCGGTGCCCTACAGGCGTGCGGCCGTGGCCGTGGGGTCACTGGTCCGTGGCGAGGCCGGCCCAACTGCCGGACAGGTGCTGCGTGCCCGCCGGCCGATACGTCATGGCCGGGACGTCCGTTTTCCGCTGTCGATCCAATCGCAGCAAGCGGTCTACACCCAGCGGCCGGCAGAGTCCTGGGTTGAAATCACACCCCTGGCGGGTGACCCACAAGTCCCCTTGGAGAAATTCGTCTTTTACGACGCCAACTTCGAATCCCGCGAGCCGGTGCCCGTGTTGGCGTGGACGGCGCTGAACTGGCCGGCAGAGTCCATCCGCGCACTGATCTCCTACTGGGCCAAAGATCAGCCCACGCCCCCCATACACACCCTCCCCCTGGAAAAGATGGTGCGACCCGGTGGCAACCGCTACCAACCCATCCCCCAGGTACCCGGCATTCGTTTTCGCGTGTCCGTCAGTTCCGACTCCTAGCGGACCGGCACCTACAACATCAATGTCATCGAGGAACACGACCAGCGTTCGGCCGGTATCGATACGTTAAAATTCAGCTTCCACACGCCACTCGAGATTCTGCCTCAGCGCGTCACGCATCGGTTTGACGCGGCCAACGGCATCGTGACGCATGCGTTTGTCTTTGATAAATCCAACCAGCGGGCGATTGTGGATTCGGATCTGTCGCGACTTACGATCACCCGCCGCGCGGATGTGCTGCAAGGTGCCTGGCAACTTGCTGGCGACCGCCCGCTGATGGTGGAGGTGTTGGACAGCAATGAACTCTTCCCGCCAGAGGCAGCAGCCGGGATGCGTTAGGTCGAGCGCGGCTTGCAGCAGGCATGACGTTATTTCACGTCATTCCAGCATCCCACGTCATTCCCGCATCCCACGTCATTCCAGCATTCCACGTCATTCCCGCGCAGGCGGGAATCCAGTAGCGGGCGCAGGTCGTCTAGATTCCCGCCTGCGCGGGAATGACGTAGGACAGGCGCAGGTCGTCTAGATTCCCGCCTGCGCGGGAATGACGTAGGACAGGCGCAGGTCGTCTAGATTCCCGCCTGCGCGGGAATGA
>CAMYJY010000282.1 GCA_947258835.1 uncultured Pirellulales bacterium | reverse complement strand
GGCAGCGGTTGGCGTGCGGGAATGACGGAAGAGGCGTGTGGGTGGCATCGGTTGGCGATAGCCTACCGATGTGACGCAGTCACAAGAGGTTTGCACTGCATCTTGGGGAAACCTCCGGCGGCTGCGCCGCCCAGGTAGGCTTCGCCAACCTGGGCTACCCTCACCCAAATAAGCCCATTCCTGCACCCCTAGGCTTGTCTTACCCCGCCAGCTCCCTTTCGGCTGTTGCGGATAGCTGTTAAGATAAGAGACTTAAATTTTTCGTCAATTTCCAGGAGGTGCACCATGGCCAAGCCAGGCCGTAAAGTCAAAAAAGCCAATCATGGCAAACGCCCGGCCTGCAGTCGGCCGCGGAAAAATCGACGTCAACGCGTCAAGACCTAAGAATCCGTACTCTCTTTTCTGGAGAATTACTGAGGGAGTCCCCGTGAATGGCAAGGATTTGATTTTCGATACGGCACGGATCGACTACTCCCATATCGTCGCCGACATCGAAGCCATTCGTCACTGCATTCCGCAACGAGACGCCATGGAGCAGCTGACGGCCATTGTCCACGACGACCCGGAAACGAAGATTTGCGTCGGCTACCGTGATGTTTCGGATCATGAGTTCTGGAACACCGGGCATATGCCGGGCATGCCACTGATGCCCGGAATCCTCATGTGCGAGGCCGCGGCGCAGGTGTGCTTGTCGTGGTTCCCGGCCAAAGGCTGACCATCGTCACCCAGGTGCTCCACGTCCGTCGAGGCCGCATGATGCGTAGTCGCTTCCAGGGTTTTGTCGACACCGCCCTGGTCTGCGAAGGAGAAATCCGCGGCGTGCCCCTACCGGTGAAAAAACTCCTCTCCAGCAACAAACACCCCCGAAACAATCCCATCCATGGGCCGGCGCGCACTACGTAAAATCGACCCCCAACTCGATCTCTCGGCCCATTTCTTGACTCTGGAAAAACTTCCTCGGCCTGGGTGTGCCCAGAGGCTGTTTACGGAGGAGGCACCGCTGGAGATCGAGGTGGGCAGTGGCAAGGGACTGTTTTTGCAGAATGCGGCCCAGGAGAATCCACAACACAACTTTCTGGGCCTGGAAGTCTCTCATAAATATGCCCGCTTCACGGCGGCACGTCTGGCCAAACGGCAGCTTTCCAATGCCCTGGCTGTCCATGGCGATGGCCTGCAGTTCCTGCGAGAATTCGTGCCCGACAACTCGGTCCGTGCCATCCACGTCTATTTCCCCGATCCCTGGTGGAAAAAGCGACACCATCGCCGACGGGTCCTGAACGAGGCCTTTCTCGCCGACGTGGTCCGGACCCTCGAACCCCAAGGACGGCTCCATTTTTGGACCGACGTCCCAGCCTACTATCAAAACACCTTGGAACTGATCGCCAACACCACCCACCTCCTGCAAGGTCCGTTGCCCGTGGCGCAGCAGCCAGCCACCCACGATCTGGACTACCGCACCCATTTTGAACGCCGCACACGACTGCAAGGTGCCCCGGTGTTTCGGGCGGAGTTCGAGAAGACGGTCGGCAGTGGGAAATAGATTTGGTCCAGGGGTGCAGGCACGGACTGGTTTCGGTGAGGGACCCCGACTTGGCGGCGAATTTTTTGGGGGTTCACTTTCTGGGGGTGTGTTGATTGGGTGCCACTGCTGGCTTGTCTTAGCCCCCAGCCCCTAGCCCCTCCACCTCATACGTCCGCTCGGCCGAGTCGCCGCGACTGGACTGAAAGTTCTGCCAGGCGATGTCGTAGAGCTGTTGACCCGCCGGGGTGGGATAGGCACCGGTCACACAGGCCTGGCACAATGTCTCGGGCGACTTATTCACCGCACGGGCAATCGACTCCACGGGCAGATAACGGAGCGAATCCGCCCCGAGCTTGGCGGCCATGGTTGAGAAAAGTTCGGACCGCGCCGCCGGCGAAAGGTCAAACTGGGGCGCGAACAACTCCCCAAGGGTGGACATATCAATCCCGTAGAAACAGGGGGCCAAAATTGGCGGGCAGGCCACCCGGACGTGAATTTCCCGCGCCTGGCCGACTGCGCGAATCTTATCCAGCAGCACCCGCATCGTCGTGGAGCGGACGATGGAATCCTCGACCAACAACACGCGCTTGCCGGCCAGCACCTCGGGCAACGGCGTGTATTTGACCGCAGCTTTCGCCTGCCGATCCGTGCCCCCCTCAATAAACGTCCGGCCCGAGTAGCGGTTGCGAATCAAGCCCTCCACGCTGGGCACGCCCAATTGATAGGCCATGGCGTCCGCCGCCGCCTTGCTGGTGTCCGGTACCGGCACGACCACCGTATCCTCATCCCGCTCAATATCCTCCAGCCGCGCCAGTTCCTCACCGAGTGCCTTGCGCGACAAATACACGCTGCGTCCGTCGAGAGTGCTGGCCACGTTGGCAAAATATATCCACTCGAAGAAACAATGGGCCCGTCGCGGATTGTCGGTAAATCGCTCGATGCTAATTTTTCCGCCAGAAATCGTGATGGCCTGGCCCGCTTCCAGGGATTTGACGGAGGCGGAGGAAAAACCAAGGTTCACCAGCGCCACACTTTCACTGGCGGCGGCAAACAGGGGGCCCTCGATCGCGTAGCACATCGGCTTCACGCCCAGGGGATCACGGGCCACCAGCATTTCTCCCTGCGCATTGAGCAGCGCCAAGGTATAGGCCCCATCAAACCGCGTGGCCAGATGGCGCATCACATCAATCAGCGGGAGCCTGCGGTCGCCCGACAACTCACGGCTGATCTCGTGCATGATGATTTCGGTATCATTGGCCCGCGTGAGGTGATGATCGTCTTCCGCCAACAATTTTTCACGCAGCTGGGCATAATTGGCCAACTGACCATTGAAGGCAAAGCTAAACCACTTATGTTTCTGAAGGTGATGGCGTTCAAAAGGCTGGGCATAGCTACAGTCGTCCGCCCCGCAGGTGGCATAACGCACATGCCCAATCGCCGCGTGGCCGGCATACTCACGCATCAGGCTCTCGGCCTTGCCGCGATGATTCAAGCGGAAGGCCTGGTTCACCGTCCCCAATTTACGATGCGTATCGAGCAACTGCTGGCGCTGGGGGTTGTAACTGGTCATGCCGGCCGACAGCTGACCACGATTCTGAATATCCAGCAGCATCCGTGGCATCAAACGTGATATTTCTGCAGGGCCTTGCGAGGGACATAACGGGCTCACCGCGTCGCCCGCCAAATGATAGATGGCGGCCACGCCACACTCGTGATGGAGTTCGCTCATGCGTGCTGGAATTCGCTCAGGGAGAGGATGTCGGAGAGGCAGGATCCGCGGCAGCTAGTCACGGGTATCGATCGTAAAACCTGATTGTACGGGGCGGCAACAATTCGCTCAACCGATGGGCAGCGGAGCGAACTAGGCCACAAAGCGGCAAAAATAAAC
>CAMYJY010000281.1 GCA_947258835.1 uncultured Pirellulales bacterium | reverse complement strand
TCGTGAAATTATTGACTTCGTTATTATTTGCCAGCGCAACCAAATTGCCTGCCACGCCCGTCGCGTCTATCGTGGGCCGGGCCAGCTCAGAGGCGCCCACGGCTGTTTCCGGCAAACCGACAGTTCCCAACTCATTCGAATCGATGGTATGCACGACCGGATTTCCTGTGGCATCCATTCCCTCACCCACGAGCCGCTGCCCGTCCTGCAAGACAATATTGGCAGCCAATCCATTGACGTTATTAAAATCGGAGTTGCTATGCACCAGGATAATGGAATCCTCTTGGCTGGCGGCCTGGATGCCTGCCAGGGAATTGAAGGGATTTTCGAACGTACCGTCCCCCCCCGCGGCCGCCGAGCTATCCACGTGCACCACGTTGAAGGCATTGGATGTGCCCTGCTCGGTCAGGACGTCATTGCTGATTTGCGTGGATTGGATACTGGTGGTGGCAATAAAGTCGTTACGCACGACGGGCTCTCGGAAACGATCGAGAATCGTGCCGCGTGGAGTATTGGCTCGATGCGTGCGCCCCACAAACCAGGTAATGCCAAACATCACATTGGTATTGTAGATGTCGTCGTCAGCAACTTGCAGCGACAGGGCCAAGTCGGGGACGGCATACCCGCGCACCCCCACACGATAGCCGCCTCCGTCGTCGGCACCGCCATCCAGATGATAGCCACCCAGAAAAGCCCACGCCTCCAAATCAAGAATCCGAGCTGCTATTTCTCCATCCACCACCGAATATGCCGTATCGGTGGTGAGGGTTTCCGTGCCGCTATAAATCTCATTGCCACCGTACGTGGGTGCCCCGAACGCAGTACGCACGGGATCACTGAGCTTGGTTTGCTCCAGCGGAAAGGCACCATTGAGACGCAGATCAACGGAATCGCCCAGAGACTCGAAACTGAACCCCAGTTGCGTGAAAAAGTTATCCGCCGCCGTACTTTGTCCATCGGTCCAAAAACCGACTCCGGTAATCCGCCGCGGATCAAAAGCTAGCAGCGGTGCATTGGTCAGACGACGGTAGCCCGCCCCCAAATTAAATCCACCCCCAAAATCGTTGCTCAACGTTCCCTGACCGTCGAGGAACCAGGTGGCGCCCTCTTGATTGAATACTTTCATCGCCCCCAACGAGACCACGCCATCTTGGGTGCCATAACCTTGGGTATGATAGTTAAACCGGAGCGCAGTCCCCAGCTGGCGATTGAAAAAGCTGCCTGAGTTTTGGTAGCTGCCAGGCAACACGTCCCCCGACTGCGCGCACAGCAAGCTGGACATGCCGGTTGCCCAGAGCCCAATACCCAACGCAACCTCTAGCATCTTAGATGGCCACAGACAAGTTAACGTCCTCATCCAATGCATCTCCTGTCTATCCTCCTGGGAACCTGAAGCTGCGGCACCACGCGTCAAGCGAGGCGACCGGCTGGGACGCTCACACATAGGAAACTAGACTGCTTGAAAAGATTTGGTAGAAGAGTGCCCAAAAAACCACGGGCGGGGCAGATGTTAGGTGCCCTCCCCCTCTGCGGCAAGGGCAGTTTTTCACGTACTTACCCGCGCACGGGGACGACCCGGTTGAAATGCAGCTGGACTTCGCCAGCCACCACCCGCCGCACGCCTTCCACCAGGCACTGGGGCTCGTTTTCTGCTTGTCCCTGACGAATGATGTCGTCCCGTGAAGTGCCCGGTTTGACAGAGAAGGTGGCTTGGTGAATCGTCTGATTTCCCGCATCCAACTCCGGAACAATGAAATGACAGGTGGCTCCGTAGGTCAACATCCGCGCGGCGTAGGCGTCGTGATAGGGCCGCATCCCGGGAAAGCTGGGTAGCAGACCATGATGCAAATTGATGATCCGTCCGCCAGCATACTTCCACACACTCGCTGGCGGTAAGATGCGCATGTAGCGGGCCAGTACCACATAGTCGATTGCGTGCTCGTCACACACCGCTATCAGACGGTCGTCATCAGCCCGCCCCTGCGAATCGCCGATCTCCACCCAGGGCACACCAAACTCTTCCGCCAGCCCACGGCAGGCCTGGCGGTTGCTGATCATGACCGCCGCCTCGGCAGCGATCGTACCTGCCTGCACTGCCTGCAGCACCGCCCGCGGCGTTTCCTGGCGGTACGTGGCGCATAAGGCCAGGCGGGGCTGGCGATCCACCATGCTGGGAGACCAGGTACGGATCGACAATCCGGTCCGCCGGCTGATGGCCTGCATGGCGTCCCGCAGGCTGCTGCCACGCTCCGGGGCCAGATCGATCCGCGTCAGCATCGAAAAAACCGACTCGTCGTCATGATCGAACATCTGGATTTCCGCAATGTTGCCACCCAATTCGGTCACGCAGTGTACGATCGGATCGGCCAACCCACGATGGTCCGGGCCTACGGCAGTGATAATCTGTTGCATGGCAAAGTGACTCGTGGAGCAACTATGGATGTCTGCGCGGCCAATGAACCTACCGCTAGCATTTTGCTTGCCAAATACGGGCTTCCGTTGGGCGCCCTGGGCTCATTGGCAGCGCAAAGGGCAATAGTGGACTGCAGAGGACGGCAGAGCCGCTTGCTCTTCTATTCTACCCTGTTATTCCCGCGCAGGAATCCAGGTTGTCCGCGTCATTCCCGCGCAGGCGGGAATCTTGGTTATCCGCGTCATTCCCGCGCAGGCGGGAATCTTGGTTATCCGCGTCATTCCCGCGCAGGCGGGAATCTAAACCAACCGCGAC
>CAMYJY010000280.1 GCA_947258835.1 uncultured Pirellulales bacterium | reverse complement strand
TGGATACCCGCCGCATAATGGATGGCTTCCAAGCGATACGTGGGCGAAGCGTCCGCGTCGCCAATCACCGCGGCGAGTGCCTCTTGGGCGCGGGGTTCTTCTGCGGCATATTTGGCGACTAGATTCAAAAATGCCGAACGCGTCTCTTCCGCCCAGTCGTGCCCGCGCGTGCAAAAAATGGCATAGTCCAAAATCTGGGCGACCTGGGCCACGTTGTGGCCACCGTGCGCGAGCTGATCCGCCACGGTCTCGACATCGTCGGTCGGTTCCTGGCTGGGCAGGGCAGGGGCGGCGGTCGCCTGCTGCACCTTCTCCGCGGGCAAACTGGCCGTGCCCGCTGTATCGTCATGGGCTGCCGCGTTTTTCATGGCCTGCCGCAGATTCCTGCGGCGGGCAATTTCCGTCAGGATGGACAACATCACGGTCACGATGACGGTCGTCAAGACGAAGTTGCCCGGATCGACCTGCTGGAGCCATTGCGGTGATTCCCGCTGTTTCAGCAGCGCGGCGCCGGGATGGAGTCCGTAGCCGTGCCGGCCCACGGCCTCTCCCTCCCAGCCAATTTCGCTGATGCCCAGGGCCTGCTGGATGTGCCGCGCCAGAAAAAAAGCCTCGCTTTTATCCAGGAGTGTGGAGCAAGCGAAAATACGTTTGGCCGTCACCGTTTCCAGTTCCTGCCCACAGAAACTGGAACTGTACGAGTTGGCCGGGAATGTGGCGTGGGTGAGATGCTCGTTGAAATTGGCAATGGCCTCGGCATGATCGACGGACAACAAGATAAAGCGATCGTCTGCTGCCAGCTGCAATACGCGGGAAGCGTTTTTCTTGCCCAGTAAAAACCCTAGTCCAACTGCCTGGGAGTTGAGTGCCCCCACCAAATCATGCCAGTTGGCAATGCCATGCGTGACGAGATAATCTGGCTCCACTCCGTACTGACGCAAGACACACTGTGCGGCCCAGCGGGTACCGCTTCCCAGCGGTCCCAAATAGACTCGGTGGTTGTATTTCCGCGTGGTGGCCAGGTCCTGCGCTAAGGCCTGGGCGACCAAGCTGAGTTTGGGAACCTCCTCACCGCCGGCAGTCCGCTCGGCCAGGTTTTGGTCCGTGGTCTCCGCGTAAAATTCCCGGCTGCAGAGCACATGCAAGTATTGTTTGTCGATGGGAATCAGCTCCGCGACGCGATCCACGTCTGCAAACCCATCATGCGCTAAACCAAGCGTGCGCCCGGAGCGGTCCGCTTGAATCCGCAGAGCATTTTCTGAATAACCGCCCGTCGACTCGACCTGGACGACATAGTTGCGGTTCCAGAGGGTGCTGGCGTTGGATTCGAGATGCTCTGCCAAGTTGCGAGCCTTCGCGATGCCTCCGCCCCCCGTGGGACCGCCCAGGATGGTGATTTCGCGCGTCTGGAAGGACCGATACGCGGAAAATAAAGTCATGCTGAGAGCCACCAAGGTCGCGGCACCCAACAGTACCAAGGCGTGGCGGCGGAGGCAGCTCATCAAACTCCGGCACGTGTCTTCCATGGCCCCGAGAATCGCCGGGCCAAGTTGGTTGGGATGGGTCGTGTTTTTCATGGCATCCGGGTCGCTCATGCTACTTTGCCGCCTGCAACGGATGAACCTGAACAGAAGGGCAGGGCTGGCAGTCCCCGGCTGCCCAGGAGCGAACGAGAGACCCTTTTTTTATCTTGGAATCTGACAAATCGCAAGTTTTTTTGGGAAAACACGAAAAATAGTGTGTTTGCCCAGCAGTGCTCCCCTAGAATTTATAGTTTCACATCACAGCCCCACACCGATCCATGCCCGAACTGCCCGAAGTGGAAACCATGCGCCGCGGTATCCTGGCAGCCGTAGGCAGCCGCATCCAAAGTGTTCAGCGGCTGCCCACGCACTGCCAACCGCTGGAGATTGTACCCAGCCCCCGCACGTGGCAACGGCGGGTGGTGGGACGGACCATTCGCGACATCGGACGGGCCGGAAAACGCGTGGTGATCTGGTTGGATAGCGACGAGGCAATTGTACTGGAGCCGCGGATGACCGGGTTGGTGCTGGTGGTGGACCCACCCACCACCGCACACTTACGGTGGAGACTGCGCCTTGCCGGAGGACCCTTTGCGGAAATTCTCTACTGGGATCGGCGGGGTCTGGGAAAAATCTATCTCTATCGCCGGGAAGAATTTTTGCACCGCTATGGTCCCCAGCGACTCGGCCCTGATGCGCTGACCATGACCACGACCCAATGGATCCAGCAGCTGGGGCAGTCACGGCGGGAAATCAAACCGGCCCTGTTGGACCAACGGGCAGCTGCAGGGATCGGCAATCTCTACGCCTCGGAAATTCTCCACGTGGCCGGTATCCACCCGCGGCGGCGCTGCCACGATATGACGCGGAGGCAGTGGGAGGCCCTGACCGCGGCGACCCAGCGGGTGTTGCAAGCGGCCATCGCCTACGAGGGATCCACCCTGGGGGACGGCACTTATCGCAACGCGCTCAACAAACGGGGGGGCTACCAAAACCAGCATCGAGTTTACAATCGTGCCGGACAGCCCTGTCCCCGCTGTCCCCAACAAACCATTGAGCGGATTGTGCAAACCCAACGCTCCACCTTTTTTTGCGCCACATGCCAGCTGCGAAAACCTTGAGGTTTTATTGGTTGGCTGTGATGATTGGGTGCCACTGCTGGCTTGCCCAGCAGTGCAAAGTGGGTACCCGGTATCCACTGCTGGGC
>CAMYJY010000279.1:942-3719 GCA_947258835.1 uncultured Pirellulales bacterium | reverse complement strand
AACCACAGCCACATTTGATGAGGTACCCCTAGCCCAATTAATGTATCTGAGCGGCGACTCCCTACCAACCACAGCGAGACAGCGTGAGGCTGACGCCTGGCACACAATGTATCTGAGCGGCAACTCCCTACCAACCACAGCTACGGGAAGATTCGCCAGCGGGTCGTCTACCAATGTATCTGAGCGGCGACTCCCTACCATCCACAGCGTCACGCACAAGCGGCAGACGGTCCCTCCCAACGCTGGCAACGATTTTGCAAGGAGCAAGTTTGCACCAGACTCTCCGCCGGATTCCCGCCGCTCTCCTGCATCATTCCCGCGCAGGCGAGAATCTAGACCACTTGCACTGCTACTGGATTCCCGCCTGCGCGGGAATGACGGAAAGGATGCGGAAATGACGGAGAAGTAGCAGGCAGAGAAATCCACCAGTGCCTGCTGAGCAGACAAAAAACACCCGCTGCCTGCTCCACAAAATCGTTACCAGCGTTAGGTGTCACCCAGCACTGGCGTTTGCGTCTGCATGCGCCCTCGGATGGCGCCCAGCAACTGCTCAAACAGCGGCACCAAATCAGCACATACCCCAGCGGCCATGAGCCCACCCGCACTCGCCTGCGCAAACCGCAGGTCGTCCGGGATTTCCGCCAGGATGGGGATCTGCCGAACTCGGCAGTAAGCACGCGTTTTACGGCCAATTTCGGAAATGCGTGGTTGTGTCGCCGGGTCGCACCGCATGGCTCCTCCCGGTTCGCCCGGAGGCGACAACCAACACTGTTGGTAACCTGCTCCAGTACCGTCCGGGCCAGCACGATTGATGACCACCCCCGATCGTAAGCCCAACGTCTGCATCGTCTCAATCGCAAGTTTCAGTTCCTGAAAGGCAGGCGGCGTGGGTTCCGTGACCAAGACCACAAAATCAACACCACGCACGGTTTCCACGAACTGGCACGAGGTTCCTGCAGGAGCATCAAGAATGACTAGATTGGCGTTGACGCGAACCGATTTGACAGCCTGGATAATTGGAGCCGCCCGCGGCCTGCCGGCTGCGAACAGGCCCTGAGCAAACTCAATCGACCCGGCAGATCCCGTTTCAACCATGCCGACCCCGTGCGATGTTTTGGTGATTGCATCCAGCGGACAGACCATCCGGCACAACTCGTTGCACCTGCTGCACAGATCGCACGACTCGCGCCCCACGCAGGGCAGTGACGCCGCTACGGGCGTGCGCTGTGTGATGGTGGGCCGGAGGAAGATATTTCCGTGGGGGTTCCCGACGTCGCAATCCAAATAGGCAACGCGATGGCCCCTGTAGGCAGCAACGTAAGCCAGATTGGTGGCCAGGGTTGTCTTCCCCGTGCTGCCCTTGCCACTTGCCAGAGCAATCTGGATTGCATGTCGACCCATAAGATTCCAATCGATCAACCGACCGGATATCTCGAAGCCGATTGGCCCGCGAGACTATGCGATCTAGGAGACTGTGAATCACCAAGCAGTCTGTTGTAGGGAGCGATGTCAGCCCTTGTCAATGGTCCCGCCTCACTGAAAACATGCACCTCGAAAATGGCATCTTGGCGCACCATGCTGGTCGATGGGGTTCTTGCCCCATCCGTGCGGGCCGGCAACTTCCGGGCGGTGGCCCGTCCGCGGTGTGAACACCCTTACGGGACGTCCAGCGACTTGCTGTTGTCCTCGGCGGTCAGCGCCAGCAGGAACGGCACCGCGCGTTGGGCCCACGCCTCGGGCTGGGGGAAGCTAGCGGCGTCACCTGAAAAACAGCTTTCTAACATTTCCGTGTGGATGATGCCCGGATTGACCGCGACCACGCCCACATGGCCGGGGACCTCGGCCGCCACGCTGCGGGACAGCCCCTCCACGGCCCACTTGGAGGCGCAATATGGGGCCACGTGCGGCGATACGCTACGGCCCCAACCGGAACTGAAATTTACGCAAACACCACCTGCACCCGCAATCAGATCCGGCAAGAACGCCTGCAGGATGTGGCACACTCCCAAGACGTTGACCCCCATCACACGGGACAACTCCTCGGCCGGGACCTCCCACAGAGGCCGACTGGCATTGATAACGCCAGCGTTGTTGATAATTAATTCCGGCACGCCCCAGTGCTGCCGCAGATGGTCTCTCCAGGCAGTCACTTGTTGGAAGTCAGCCACGTCCACCACCGAAAACGACTGCGTCTGGTACTGATCATTCAACGCGTCCACGGCGCTGGTTGCACAGCCGGCGACAGAATGTCCCGCCCGCTGCAAGTAGTCGGTCATGGCACGGCCCAGTCCCCGGCTGGCCCCAGTAATCAAGATCCGACGCATGTTTTGTCCTTGCATCAAGTCACATAACTACCCAAATGAGGTCGGGCTTTGCTTGTCGTTACCCACAAATCCCTGCTGATAAAAAGGCTATTCTATCCAAAAAATATCACCACGGAGAGCCCAGCGCGGCGTAGCCGCAACCAAATAGATACAAGAGATTTATACAGAAATAATTTGAACCACGACGAAACAACGGCAACAACGCCCACCACGAATCAACAAACGAAAAATAACGCTCTCTTCGTCGTCGCGTTCGCTGTGGTTCCTGGGCTGCCGCAGGAATGGCTGAGAAGAGAGTGAATTGCTGTCCTAGCACGCAGACGGTTGCCCAAAATCTTGTGCCGACCAGCAGCGACAGTGATTTCATGCACAGCGGTTACCAGCCCTCCCCACAAATGAGCCGGTGGGCGATAGCCGCGGTTCCGTAAGACGCGCAAGAACCGGGGCTATCGC
>CAMYJY010000279.1:0-861 GCA_947258835.1 uncultured Pirellulales bacterium | reverse complement strand
TCGGCTCAGGCTCGACAGAGGGGGGCCTCCACAAATTTTTGGCTGCCGCAAATGGCGTCTGCAAACAGGGTCCCACCGTTTCTCAAAAACCCTGCGATTGCAGCGGTTTTTTCATTCCCTGCGGCTTCGAAATTTTCTATCGACACCTTGAAATCTTGGTGACTATCCATCAGATTTCATGGCATAATTTAAGGAATCCCTATCTTTGTGTCTTCGTGGTTCAAATTATTTTTGTATATATCTTAAATCGTTACTATCCAGCCTACGAATTCACTCCGCATCCGGATTCAACGAGTACAGCAACACGTTCATCCCGATCCGAGCGGCGTCTTGGCGGGTATAACCGCGGCACTCCAGCGACTCGTGCTGTTCCAACGCGCAGCTTAGGTCAAAGGGCGAAAAAATCACCGCCCAGCGGCCATCGATTCGCACCCCCTCCAAACTGGGCGCGACTTGGCGGACGCGGGTCCGCAAAGGCTGGTCCGCTGCCCGCTGCACAGGATCGCGGCGACCGACCTGACGGAGGTCGTAGCCCCCCGCCGCGCGGCTCCACAGCACATCCTCGGCGGGTATCCGCTCCAGCGGGCTCGCTCGCCAGACGGCCTGCATTTCCCGACGGAAGGCCTCCACAAATTTTTGGCTACCGCAAATGGCGTCCGCAAACAGGGTCCCACCGTTTTTCAAATAGGCCCGCAAGGCCTCACGCTCCGCATCCGTCAAACGAAAATCATGCCGCCCATGCATGAAGGCCAGATGAAAACGGGGCAGCTGAGGATGATCGGCCCGCAAGGGGAACTCGTTGGTGCTAATTCGCAGCTGCAAATCCCCCTGGGCCGCCGCACGCAATAAATTGACCAAGGC
>CAMYJY010000278.1 GCA_947258835.1 uncultured Pirellulales bacterium | reverse complement strand
ATCGCTATTGTTTGGTAACTGAACCTATCACTTATCCCTTAGCCCAGCAAGCCTTTGCGTCACTCAGACAGCCTCGCGGTAGCCGTATTAACCAGTCCGTAAGCGACGCGCTAACGAAATAGACAGTCCGTGGAAATTACCCCCGCAAAGTTGTTTTGGTGACTGTGATAGATATGCAAGTCACTCTGTGGTCACATGCTAGCACTCTGCCTGAACCGCGACGCCGGCCGCTCCAGAGTGCTCTGGGAGGGACCTGCCCAGGTCCCTATAATCCTGCCGCCCAAACCTCAGGGCAGAAGACTTTTTTTCGGGTGAGACCCGTTTCAACCAGCACGGATCTGATTCATGCGTTCGATTGCGATTATCAATCAAAAAGGTGGTGTGGGGAAAACAACCACGGCGGTCAACCTCAGCGCGGCCCTGGCCGAGCAAGGTCTGCGGGTCGGGCTCCTGGATATGGACCCCCAAGCACACGCCTCCTTGCACTTCGGCCTCAACCTCCAACAAGATCACCCGACGGTGTACGACTTACTCACCGGCGATAGCCTCCTCGAGGACTTGTGGCAGCCCGTTCGTGAAAATCTTACCGTCGCCAGCTCGCATATTGATCTGGCGGCCGCCGAGGTGGAGTTGGCCGGTGTGGTGGGCCGAGAACTGATCCTCCGCGATAAATTGGCAACGGAACGCGATAAGTTCGACTACCTCCTGATCGATTGCCCGCCCTCCTTGGGTATCCTCACGATCAACGCCCTCTCGGCCGTCGACGACGTCCTGCTACCGCTGCAGCCACACTATCTGGCCTTGCATGGCCTGAGCAAGCTGCTCCAAACCATTGACCTGGTAGCCAAGCGGCTCAATGATTCCTTGCAACTGGCCGGGGTCGTGTTCTGCTTGTACGAATCGGGCACCCGTCTGGCAGCCGAAGTCGCGGCCGATGTCCAAGAGTTTTTTGCCTCGGCTGCCGAAAACGCATCACCCTGGCAAGCGGTGCATTTGTTTGACACCCGCATCCGACGGAACATTCGTTTGGCCGAAGCACCCAGTTTCGAACAATCGATTTTTGAATACTCGGCCCAATCCGCGGGGGCCCATGACTATCGGGCCTTGGCGACCGAACTGGTCGCACGGTACGCAGCCTCGCCTGCTAGCACGCATCCTGAAGGCATTTCCCGGGCGGCGGCTTAGTGCACCAGCGGCACCGGCTAGGGACGGCAAAAAAATATTGAACCACAACGCAACAACGGGAACAACGAAGCCATAGCCTGAGAAAAAAACAGGTCCCTCTTCGTCGTTCCCGTTGTTGCGTCGTGGTTCCAATCCAAACGCCCCACGGAAGCGGCCCATGTCCCCCCCGAGTGACAGCTAGCAGCGGCTGGCGGCCCCCCCACCGCCTCGGGGGCCGACCCGGCAATCTCCGTGGCCGTCAATCTAGGCTGTTCAGGTAATCCGTAAGGCCTCTGCAGGTTTTGCTTGTCAAAGCTTGCCATCTACACCGATTAGGCCACTAGTCTGCAAAAAAACCTTTTTGCTGATCGCGACCCCTACCAATGGTTGTTAAGGGTCGGAGTCGATGGGTTCTAGGAACAATGCGGTGCGCCCCTCAGCGCATAACCGAACTTGCTCGCTTGGCTGAGTTAACTCAGCAGGAAAACCAGCTTGCTTGATACATACGCCAGCGGCATCAACGAGCGTCGGGGGCATCAACGAGTCCAGGCGAACCCAGAGCAGCCTGGGCCAAAACAACTTAAGGAGACAGTGCGGATGCAATTTTCATGCACTCGAGGTGCAGCGGTGGCCGCTTTGACAGCCATCCTGACATTGCCAGGAGCCCTGGTTGCCCAACAGAGCGCTGTGGGTCCCCGCTATGGCAATCCGCATCCAACCTCCAACCGCTATGCGCAGCAGCGCCCCGCACAGCCCAAGAATCCCTACCGCATGGCCGTGGCTCTCTCAGCCGGCGGAGGGGCGGCGGCTCCCGATCAGACGACGCCCCAGCAGTTGGCCTTGGCTTCCGATCAGCCCACGGCAGATCCCAATGCATCCGTGGAACTAATTCAACCGAACGCCGCAGCGGGACCTCAAGCGAATTCTCCCGCGCCGGCCAGCACCTACTCCAATCCTGGCGCCAACGGATATGCTGCCAGCTCCTACGGGATCGACAACTGCAACACGCGCTATAACACGTTTGCTCCCGGTGGCGGGTTTTATGAGCCCAGCCACGGCGCAAACTGTGAAGTTGTCGGCTGCGACTACCGCTGGTTTGGCGGCGTCTATGGCCTGTACATGGAACGCACGGGGGACACCTGGCAGCCGCTGGCCTTTTCGACCGCAGGGGCTGCCGATGGCTATTTCCCCAACGATTCCGAATACGTACTGAACCGCAACAACGTCGATAGCGACACCTACGGAGGTGTCGAGCTCCGGGGGGGATTCACCTTCGGCGGCCGCCGCGGCCGTCAGGGCGACTGCGGATGTGGCACCCGCTTTGCCTTGGAGGGTGTCTACTGGGGCTTGGCCCAAGACCAACAGACCGCCATCGCCACGGACCTCACAACCGATGCCAATCGTCTGCACTCCATGTTTGATTACAGGGGCCTGCTGTGGAATGCGGGCAACGGCGATGGCCCACGATCGGTCAACCACTTCTATGATTACGCTCCCCCCACTGCTGACTACACAGATGATGGTCTTGGTGGAGGTCCCGGTACTTTTGAATTAGTCGAAGTCCGTAGTCTCACCGTCCGCAATCAATTCTCGGCCCAAAACTTGGAACTCAATCTACTAC
>CAMYJY010000277.1 GCA_947258835.1 uncultured Pirellulales bacterium | reverse complement strand
TGGTGGACATCGGACGCGCGCGGTGAGCGACAATTCATCTTAGCGAACCAACCGCTCCACGGCCCCGCAAGGCACTCCGGTATCAACAGCGGCATGAACTCCGCCGCGCCAGACGAAAAATTTGGCTAATTATAAAATTTTCACGGTCACACGGGGGCTGCGCGCTATAGTTGCTGAGAAGCGGCGGTAAGCTGCCCGCCTCGCAAAAAATGCCTCCGCAGGGCATTGCGGCAGAGCGAGCAACAGCAGCACCGCAAAAATTTCTGCCTCTTAAATTCAGGAGCAAAACCATGTCCGAATCTGACAACACGACGAATTGGCCCGACTTGGCCATCGGTCTGTACGATCGCCTCACCGGTAGAAACGCTGAAATTAGCTATGAATTTGACGACCTCCACGTCAAAGTGCCCAGCGGCACCGGGAGTCAGGCGACGCACGCCGAATGGGTGCTTTCAGGCGTAATGAAAGTTCGCACGCGAAACACCACTGCAGCCCCAAACTGAGCGTGACCGGCCGACTCGAAATGTCACTTGACGATCGACCGGTCATGCTCGATGCAGATGGCACGACGATTACCTTGTGGGTGCCAAAGCTAACCACCGCGTGGCATCTTCGCCAGCACCTGCCACCACCACTTCCCAATTGGCTGCAAATCTTGCGGACCAGTCAACTCCGTCTAAATGTGCGGATTGGCAAACGATTCGCTTGGAGCATCGTGCCAGCACCTGACCGAATTCTGCGGTGGTTCCTGCCCGCCCCACTGCGGGGAGAAGGAGGAACGTCCTGAACGCTTCCCGAGATCCGACAGGATGCATATTTGTCACGGGCGCTACCGGTTATGTTGGCGGCCGGCTGGTCCCCGCGCTGCTCGACCACGGCTACCGCGTTCGTTGCCTGGTTCGCGACGCGCGGAAGATTGATGAGCGGGAATGGCGAAATGATCCGCGGGTCGAGGTCGTGCAAGGAGATCTTGACGATCCGCAACAACTCGCAGCGCAGACCAGCGGATGTTCTGCCGCCTATTACCTGGTCCACTCGATGGTGTCTGCCGGGGAGAAGTACGCCACGCGCGATGCGGAGCTGGCTCAAAATTTTGCCACCGCGGCAGCCGCCAGCGGATTGCAGCGCATCGTTTACCTGGGTGGACTCGGTGAGTTGGGCAGTGACCTGAGTAACCACCTACAATCCAGGCGGAAGGTGGAGCAGCTACTTGCCGCCACGGGAGTACCGGTCACGACGTTGCGGGCGGCAATGATCATCGGCTCCGGATCGGCGTCTTTTGAGATTCTGCGGTATCTGGTGGAACGCCTCCCCGTGATGATCACACCACGGTGGGTAGAAACCGAATGCCAGCCCATCGGCATCAACGACGTTTTGCATTGGTTGGTGGCATGTTTGGACAACCCGCAAACGGCTGGTCGCAATTTGGAAATTGGTGGGCCCGACGTACTTTCCTACCGGCAGCTGATGCAGGTGATGGCCACAGCCCTCCAGCTGCGGCCGCGGTTGATCGTCGGCGTCCCCGTGCTGACGCCCCGACTCAGCTCCGCATGGATCAGCCTGGTCACCCCTGTGACCTATCGGCTCGCTCGGCCACTCGCGGAGGGCCTTCGCAATCGAGTCGTCGTGCTCGACAACAGCGCGCAAGAGCTCATGCCGCACAAGACACTATCAGTGCACGATGCCATCCAGCTGGCGATTGCAGCGACGGAATCCGACAAGGTTTCCACACGGTGGTCCGCCGCCGGACCGATTCCAGGCGACCCGGATTGGTCGGGTGGAAAAGTCTTTGTCGATGCCCGCTCGATTCAAATTGAGGCGGAGCCCATGGCCGTATTCAACGCCGTTTGTCGCGTGGGCGGCGGGCACGGCTGGTATGCGGGAGATATTCTGTGGCGGATTCGCGGCTGGATGGACCAATTCGTCGGCGGACCGGGGCTGCGTCGCGGCCGGCGACACCCGGAAAATGTCGAGTTTGGCGAGGCCCTCGACTTCTGGCGGGTCGTGGGCATCACCCCCGGCCAGTCACTCCTGTTGCACGCAGAAATGAAACTGCCCGGAACGGCCCAGTTGGCATTTGAGATGTCTCCCCTGGATACGGGAGCGACCGAGTTGCAAATGACGGCCCGCTTTCGTCCTCAAGGACTGCTCGGCCTGCTATATTGGTATGCCGTAGCGCCCTTACACAACATCGTCTTCGGAGGCATGCTGCGGGGCATCAAGCGGGCCGCGGAAGCCGGAAAAAACGAGTAAAAATCGCGGTCTGCAGCCGAAAAATTTCCCTCACGGCGAGCCGGTTTTTCACGAGCTCTTTAGATCTTGGAGACTCCTAGGTCGCGACAGATTTTACGTGCCAACACGTCAGAAATTTCTTTGTGCCGCGGTACAGCCGACCGTTGTCCATTTGCCGGATTGATCCACCAAGAGTGATTGCCACCTTCGCGCCGCAATTCACATCCACAATCGATGAGGTGCCGAATCAAGTCCCAACGTTTCATGGCTGGATGGTCACTTCTTCAAAATCGGCACCGGCGGCACGGCGAGCATCGTTACGATTCATCTCCAATGCCTCAGAGAGTGCTTCACCAAGATTTGCGAGCAACTCTTCGCGAGTCGCTCCCTGGGAGTTTACTCCTTGAACTTCCTCCACCCAGCCGATCCACCAGTCACCATCTTTCCGAATCACTGCATTATAGTTTGAGATTGCCATACCAGCGTTTCCACCGCAGAAGAAAAATTGTTACTGTTCAGCCAAATTTGGAACTACTAAATCTTCAAACCGAAAACGGGGCTTCCA
>CAMYJY010000276.1 GCA_947258835.1 uncultured Pirellulales bacterium | reverse complement strand
GTTCGTCGTTGCGTTGTTTCGTCGTGGTTCATTTGCTGCCACAGGAAAGGCTGAGAAGAGAGTGAATTGCTGTCGGTACACGCAGACGGTTGCCCAAATTTTGTGCCGAACGGGATTGAGGCAGGCCGAAAAGGGGTATGCACCCGTGCGGGGCCTGGGGCCCTGTTTGAGGTTGGTGGAGCGTGGCCTTCCCGTTAGCATGATCAGGGCGCTAGCGAGGAACTACGGTGGGTGTCGTCGACCGTCTTCCGGGGGCGTTTTACTCCACGCCCCAAAACCGTCTCGTGCTGCCATGTTTCCCGGCTGCTGGATACCTCCAGTGGGGTTCTGGGAGAGGCTCTCAGTACCCGTCTAATTTTTTTCTAATTTTCCTTACCTCAACTCCCCAGGCTTGAGCTTGAAAACTCTGGCAGAATTGCTCGATCAGCGGGTGCGGCAAGATCCCCACCGCATCGCGTTTACCTTTGAAGCTGCGCGCAGTGAAGCTTCCCCCGAGGGTCCGCAGCCGATCTGCTGGACCTACCAGCAATTGCAGCGCCGCGCGCGGGCCGTGGCGGCCCAACTTGTGCAGCGGGTGGGGCCAGGAGAAAGGGCCTTGCTGGTGTATCCGCCGGGGCTGGATTTTATCGCTGGTTTTTTTGGGTGCGTGTATGCGGGGGTGTTGCCCGTGCCGGCAACTTACCCCAAACCCCGTCGCCCCCTACCACGGGCGGGAGCCATTGCCAGTGATTGTCAGCCCAGCCTGGTCCTGACCCACAGCTCCGTGCTGGAGGGGCTCAACCTGGAGGCGCAGGCGTCCGTCTTGCAGCATATCCAGTGGCAGGCGACTGACCAGCTGCCGGAGAACGGGGCTGCGGATTTTGATCCTGTCCAGCGCGCAACCGACGACCTTGCCTTTTTGCAGTACACCTCCGGTTCGACCTCCGAGCCGCGGGGGGTGATGGTGAGTCACCACAACATCCTCCACAATTTGGAGTCCATCCGCCGCGGTTTTCAATTGGCGGAGGCAGGGACCACCGCGCACATTCCGCAGGGGGTGTTTTGGTTGCCGGCGTATCATGACATGGGACTGATTGGCGGCATCCTCACGCCAATTTACGCGGGGGGCACCAGTCACTTGCTAGCGCCGATGGCCTTTTTGCGCCATCCTGGCCGTTGGTTAGAACGCTTGTCGGAGACGGGGGCGGAGATCAGTGGTGGGCCAAATTTTGGCTACGAATTGGCCGCGCAAAACACCTCCGTCGACCAGCGGGCAGGGCTTGATCTGCAACACTGGCGGTTGGCCTTCTGTGGTGCGGAGCCAATCCACGCGGCGACCTTGGAGGATTTTGCACGGGCCCTGGAGCCCACTGGATTCCGGCGGAGCGCGTTTTATCCGTGCTATGGTTTGGCGGAGGTGACCCTGCTGGTGACCGGCAGCCAGGGGCCCACCGAGCCCAAGGTATTGCATCTGGACCGCACGCAGCTGGCCGCCCATCGCGCGGTTCCCGTGCCGGAGCCCCAGGCCCAGTCGCAGACCGTGGTGGGTTGTGGAAGTTCGCTGAACGGGCAGCAACTGTTGGTGGTCGACCCGCAGTCCTCGAACGTGTTGGCGGATGGTCACGTGGGCGAAATCTGGGTCCGCGGTAGCTCCGTGGCTCGGGGCTATTGGAATTGTGACGCCCTCAATGAAGAGACTTTTCGCGCGACGCTGGACGCGCAGTCGGACCAGCATTTTTTGCGGACTGGGGACCTAGGTTTTCGCCTGGATGGCGAGCTTTTTGTGACGGGGCGGCTCAAGGATGTGATTATCATTCGTGGTCGCAACCACTACCCGCAGGACATGGAACGCACGGCTGGCCAAGCGCATGCGGCTGTGGATCAGGGGGCCGCCTTCTCGGTCCCGGGCGCCCGCGAGGAAGAACTGGTGGTGGTCCATCAAGTCCGCCGCCAATTTCGCCGAGCCGACCTGGACGAAGTGGTCCGTGCGATCCGCACGGCCATTGTGGCCGAGCACGAGGTGGACCCCAGTCAGATTGTGCTGATTCGCCCGGCGAGTCTGCCGGTGACCTCTAGCGGCAAAGTCCAGCGGAATCGCTGTCGGGAGCTGTTCTTGGCCGGTCAGCTCACCGTGCTTACCGCCTGGACAGCGCCTCGGGAGGCGGCGGCGACGGACGATGGCACGGCGGAGTCCGCCAGTCCGCCCGCGTTTGTTGCCGCTGCCGCCAGCATGCCTGTGGACGAACTCACGACGCAAGTTGAGTCCTGGCTGATCGCCTGGCTGACCGCACGGGCCCATTTGCAGCCGGGAGCGATGCAACCCCAGACCCCTTTTGCCGAGTTGGGCATTGATTCGTTAACCGCCGTGGAGATCAGCCAAGAAATGGATCAATTGTTGGGCCTGCAACTCCCGCCGATGGTCATCTGGAGTTGTCCCCACGCGGCCGAACTGTCGGCATATTTGGCGGAGCAGCTGCGGTCTCCAGACAGTCCCCCCAGCGGCCGGCAGGGTGCAGCAACGGGCTCGTAAATCTCACTCAGGCCAGGCCCGGCAGCAGCGCGGGAATGACGCAGGAGAGCGGCGGGAATCCAGCGGAGAGCCTGGTGCAAATTTGCTCCTTTTTCTTCTGGGAGAAAATCGTTATCAGCGTTGGGTGCCACCCGGGCGGCTACGCCGCACTGGGATTTCTTGTTGACGCTAGCGCCCCACAGAGGCGGGCCAGTACCTTCCGAGCGGTAGCTCGCTTGTTGGTTGGCGGCCCCCGATCGAGTCGAGGGCAAGCCCTGTCGCGCTATGCTTTTTGTGGTTCCCTAGACAGAATCCAAGTTATCGATTTTCTCACATTCCTGGGAAATTTGGGCTAAGCTTGCGTAGGGGCTTTTCGAGCAATCTGCCGCGTCTTCCAGCGATGCAGTGGATTGCATGCTGGAGGGGATTCTAGTTCGCACCAACGCGGCTCCCTGACACTTCTCCAGCTGACAGCGCTCAGGCCTAGGTGATCCCATGAATACCAATACGCTTTGCTCTATTGTGCTCGTGCCGATGGTTTGTCTCATTTCATTATTTTGTTTTCAGTATCTTGATTTGGCTGGGACGGACTGGCTGCCAGCGGTAGGAGAGCGCTATCCGGACCTATCCCTCATTGATGAACAGGGAGATGTATTTCAGCTATCCAGCTTAAAAGGGAAAATTATTATCGTGGAATTCTCCGCCATGACGTGTCCAGCCACTCAAGCGTTCAACGGGGCTCACCAAAAGGGTGCTTATGGTCAGACGAAGCCACAGGCAGGATTGCCAACGATCGATGAAGTGTTCGAGCTCTATACCGCTGGCATCGAACCGTATGAAAATGAGGACATCGCTTTTGTCCAAATAATCGCCTTGGACCAAAGCGCATCCCGTGCTCCATCTCCTGCAGAACTTGCTAAGTGGATTAGCCACTTTGAGTTGAGGGACAGAAAAAATTATTATACCTTCACCATGTCTCAGGATTGGCGCATTAGCAGAAGTCAGGTGCCCGGCTTCCACCTGATTGATCGAGACTTTATTCTCAGAAGTGATGCCACGGGTGCCAAGCAGGCACTGCTGTACTCGGAGCTTTTGCCTTCCGTTGGTAAGTATCTATCCAGCTCCCATGAGCAGCTTGGCTTGGACGCGGATGGCTCCGGGGTCATGACCCGTGAGGAGTTTCAACGCCTTGCCGTGCCCAGGATACAGCAGGCAATGGAGCACGGTGATTTCGACTCCCTGGAAAAAATGCTGCAAGCGGAACGGGAAAACATGCAGTTTTTGTCTGCCGGAGAGGCTCGCCTGGCTCTGTTGTACAGGTACCTCCAAACAGGCACGACGCAGATAAATCTCTCAAATATCCCACGATACA
>CAMYJY010000275.1 GCA_947258835.1 uncultured Pirellulales bacterium | reverse complement strand
TGGCCACCGCAGTGGTCAGATTGGGGCCGTTACCAGCCTGGTCTGACAGAGCCGTGGTGGACGGGTCGGCATTCTCGGCAGCGTCCGGTAGTGGTTCGCTACCAGCTGCCAAGAGGGCTTGCAGGGGATGCTGGTTCCAACGCGCCATCCGCTCGGCCAGAGCAGCTGTCGGCTGCATTTCGGTGGAGAGCTCAGCTGGCGGGGCCGAGGCGTCGTTTAGTTGGGCCAAATACTTGGTGTGCAGGCGGGTTGCCAGGGAGGCCTGTTCTCGCAGCAAGGCCACGCGCTGATCCCAGGCAATGAGCGGCACGGCCAAAGCAGACTCCATTTCGCCGAGCGCCTGGGGGCGTGGTACGCTCTGCTGGAGTAGGTTTTGCCAGGTTCCCTCAAAATACGACTTGAGGAGCGCGTGGTCTGTTTGAACTTGTCGCGCTAAATCCAGAAACGGCAGGCTGGTGCTATTGCCTGGCCCAGTGGTAGCGGAGCGAGCAGCAAGCACTTGGCCCAGCTGCTGGGTATTGGCAATCAGCGGGAGCAGCAGGGAATTGACACGATCCTGGGCCGGGGAGATCGCGCTGGTGGTGTTGGTCCCCTGCCCTGCCGGCAGCGGCTGGCTAGGACGGCACAGCCAAGACGCCAGGTACCCCAGCTCGGCCCAGGCGGTGTCGCGGATCGCCACGGCCCTCTGCGCCTGTTTCTTAATTTGAGCGGCCTGGGCCAGGTCCGCGCGGGCCCGCGCCACCTGCTCAGCCGCCGTTTGTGACCCGGGTCGACTTCCCACAAACAACTCGTCTTCGACGAGGCGGCGGGATTGGTCCACCTTGGTCATGGCCTGTCGCAACCAGTAGTGTGCCCGTTCGTCACCGGGACCACGATCTGCCTGGAAGGGCACTGCCAGTTCCTCGATCTCCGAGCGCAGCTGGAGGGTTTCGCTCACGATATCAAATTGGCTCCACAGCTGGGCCACCTGGTACTGCTGGGCAGCCATCACCAGCTGGGTTTCCGCCAGCGCGCGGAGTTGTTCCGCGTAGGGTGCGGCGGCGATCCGTGCGCGGGCCTCCTGGGGGTCGTCCAGTTCGGCCACACGGGTCAACTCGGCGCGGACCGATTCGGCCGTGGTGACGGAGGCCGTGCCGAAAAACTCGGCCAGCGGCAGCGTGTGCAGCTGGAGGTTGGAGGCCACCAGCTGGGGGGACGCATGCCAAGCCGCCCAGGCGTGGGGCAGACTGCGCTTCGTGGCGGGTGCTTGGAGTAATTCCCGTGTGGTATCCAGCTGCTTCAGCAGTTTGGCAAAAGTTCGCTCTGCCAGCGACTGATAGGCCTGTCCAGCCTGCGCAAGTTGCTCCAACCAGAGCATTTGGTGTTCTAGTTTTCGCCACACTAGCGGTGCCAGGTGCAGCGGGCTGGAGGACCGCAGGTTATCCAATTGTTTCCACAGCTGTCCCACATCCTCGGGACTAACCGTGGGCGGCCGGCGGTTACGATCCAAGGTCTGTGCGGTGAGTAGGCGTTGGGTGGCATCGTCGAGCCCCCAGACGAGCGGAAAATCTTCAGCCTGGGGGGGGAGCAGCTGGGGCTGTTGGGCCTGGCCGCGATTGGCAACCGACCACCGATTGGTTTCTTGCCACAGAAACCGATGCAGTTCGTGGAGGGAGACCTGTCCATCTCCGTTGCCCACCGGTGTTGCGGCGGAGCCCAGCAGGGGCTCGGTGGTATCGGCCACACCGGCTAAACCAAGCTGCAGGAAGCGACCGAACGGGCTGCCGCCCAGGTCGGCGGAACCGGGGTTGGTTTGTCCGTCTCCGGCGGAGGTGATCACAGCCAGGTTGGGGATCGACTTGGTGTTGATCAGTGCGGCGAGAGCCTCGTGGAACTCGTTGAGCACAATCCCTAGCTGCCAATTCACAATCGACCGCTGGCAGTCCATGACCAGCAGCTTGGGATGATCTGCGGGTACTTGGCGAGAGATCCGCTCCAGCAGGGTTTCCACGGGGAGCCACTGCGAGGTGCGATGGGGCGAGACTGCGGCGGGAAGCAGGCACGGCCGTCCCGCATCGTCCACCGCGCCTTGCGCGGATATGTACAGGACGATGGCTTCGGAGCGGCGGGCACGGCGCAGTTGTTGTTCCATTGCCGCCAGGCCGCTAGGCACATCCGCCCACGCTGAGGAAAGATCCGTCAGTCGCAGGTTGTTGCCGTCTAACTCCCGCAATCCCTGGACATCTTCCTGGGACCAGGCATTGGGAGGCACGGGCCACTGGTACTGGTCGATCACCACCGCCACCAGAGGGGTTTTTTTGGGGGCGTAGGCCAGGAAATAAAGCAGTAGGGCTGAGAGCAAGCCGACCAGCCCCAGCCGCACGGCCAATTTGAGGGTAGCTCTCCGACCCGAGGCCACAACCACTTGCCGCGGGGCCCGGTGACCGGCGCGTTGCCACTGCGGCGAACCCTCGCCTGCGGCGCGAGCGCCCTCCTTACGGGTGGTTTTCTTCCACGTCATGGCAGTTTTATCTAATCCCCTAGGGCGGTGATTCCAATGCAGCAGGGCCGCCAAGCAGCCTCCCATGGGGTTGCTACTCGGCCCAGCGGCCGCCACCTTCGCTGGCGGCCACGTCGACGCAAACCAAGCCATCCCAGGGGTGGGAGGTGGTGCGACAGCTGGCGAAGAGCGGGGCGCTATTTGCTGTTGCCTTAACTTCGGGAGGGGGCCTGCGCTGCGGGACGCAAATCGATACGGGGCCACACCCAGCACCTACCTTAATCTGCGTGAGTGCCGGGGTCAAATCAGCCCACGTAGGGGGATGTGAGATGTGAGATATTTGATGTGGGCTGGGATC
>CAMYJY010000274.1 GCA_947258835.1 uncultured Pirellulales bacterium | reverse complement strand
GGGGTGGCATCGGTTGGCGAAGCCTACCGATGTGACGCAGTCACAAGAGGTATACAGGGCGGCAGGGCCGCCAACCAAAGCGAGCTGCCGCTCGGAAAGTGCTTGCCCGCTCCCGTTGGTCGCTCAAATTTGCGCAAGATTCAAAGATTTTTACCGTTAGTAGTACAGAGAACTTTAAGGACCTATCCCAAAACCGCACCGGGGGTATCCAGCGGCAGGAAAAGATGGCAGTACGGACAGCTTTGCGACGTGCAGTAGGACAACCTCTAGCGGCTGCGCCGCCCAGGTAGGCTGCGCCAACCTGGGCCACCCCATGCCGACCTAAGCCGGACGCTCTCTATCGCCCACCGGCTCATTTGCGGACAGGGCTCTCCTTTTGAAAAGCATGTTGACAATCACCATTTACACCTTGGTGGAGTTGTTGGTGGTCATCGCCATCATTGGCGTGTTGATCGCCCTGTTGCTTCCCGCCGTGCAGGCCGCCCGTGAGTCCGCCCGGCGGATGCGCTGTGCCAACAACGTGCGGCAGTTGGGGTTGGCCATGCACAACTACGAGTCGGCGAACAAGAATTTTCCGCCGGCATTGATGCTTGGCAAAGACCAGTACCGCTGGAGCGCACTGGCTCGCCTGCTGCCTTACGTTGAGGGAAGTGCCTTGGGCAGCCGGATCGACTTTTCAAAGGACTATCACCTGATTGGTCTCAGCGGCACTATTTATGGTGACAAAAGTGCCGCCTTAAGCAGTGGTGAGCCGCTGCTCAAGTCAGCACGTGTTCCTACGCTTATTTGTCCTAGTGAGATTCGAGATGAGGTGCGGATTGACAGCGGCACGGGCAATGAGCGCGACTACATTACGAACTACGGCGTGAACTGCGGCGTGTGGAAGGTCCATGATCCAACCGAGATGGCTCGGTCGAGGCTATCTCGGGCGATATTGAGCTTACAGTCTGGCGGGCCATGGCAACGCGCAATGGCGGTGAGCTGGTGTCTGAGTGAGCAGAACTTGTTGCTGAGCCCGTACAGAGTGGCCTATATGATCCGCGCCCGAGGGCTTGGCGGTGCTTAGCACGGGAAGGGGGCCTGTCGGGATCATCCCAGGGTGAGTCTTCACGATTGACTTTGCTGTAACTCAATATTTACTTCTAAAAAAACGGCTTCCGGCCGTTTTTTTAGAAACTGCAGCTAGGAAGCGAACTGCAGCAGGGCATATTTCTTTTTGCCGCTCCGCAACACCATCGTGCTGGTACTGGCCAGGTGCTGTGGTGAGAGTACCGTGTCGATGGCCGCGACGCGACGGTTGTTCACGTAGGCCCCGCCCTGTTGCACGGTCCGCCGGGCGTCTCCTTTGGATTTGGCCAGGCCAACTTGCACCAAGGCATCGACGATCGTGAGACTACCGTCCAGCAGTCGACCGCGGGGTAGCTGTTGGCTGGGCACGTCGGCAAAAATTTGACCGAGTTGCGTGTCGTCGAGGTCCGCAATCTCCGCCCCAAAAAAGATTTCCGTGGCCTGCTGGGCCACTGCCAAGCCCTCCGCGCCGTGCACCAGACGGGTGAGTTCCGTGGCTAGGCGTCGCTGGCTGGTCCGCTGCCCCGGATTCTCCGCACGGGCTGCGTCCAGGTCCTCAATCTCTGCCGGTTCCAGCTCCGTGAGCATTCGTAGACAGCCGCCTACGTCGGCGTCGTCGGTATTAATCCAGTACTGAAAAAACTGGTAAGGGCTGGTCCGCTGCGGATCCAGCCAGATGGCACCGTGTTCGGTTTTACCCATTTTTGTGCCATCCGACTTGGTCAGCAGGGGCCAGGTCAGGCCATACAGCGGCGCCCCATGCATCCGCCGGCCCAAGTCGATCCCGGCAGTGATATTGCCCCATTGGTCGCTACCCCCGGCCTGCAGCTGGCAGCCATAATGCTGATGCAAGTGCACAAAGTCGTAGGCTTGCAGTAGCATGTAGCTAAACTCGGTGTAGCTCATGCCGTCGCCCGTCGTGGCAGCACCCGGCTGGCCTAAACGACTTTTGACCGAATCCTTGGCCAGCATCACATTGACCGAAAAATTCTTGCCAACATCCCGCAAGAATTCCAGATAGCTCCAGGAGCCGGTCCAATCCAAATTGTTGACCAAGATGGCTCCGCCCGCGTCGAAGTCGAGGAACTGCCGCATTTGCTCCGCCAGGCCGGCGACATTCCGCTCCAAATCTTCCTGGGAGAGCAAGTTGCGTTCGTGGCTTTTACCGCTGGGATCGCCAATCATCCCCGTGGCTCCACCCACCAGGGCGATCGGTTTGTGCCCGGCCTGTTGAAACCGGCGGAGGACCAGCAGGCCTAGCAGACTTCCCACATGTAGGCTATCTGCCGTGGGGTCAAAGCCGGCATAGACGGTCCGCGGCTCAGCCTCCAACCAGGCCTCCAGGCCCGTGTCGTCAGTCGTTTGGTGCAGCAGGCCGCGCCAGCGGAGGTCGGCGAGAAAAGACATGGCGGATTATTTACTCAAAGTGAAAATAGGTATACCTGGTGCCGGCCGGTTTGGCCCGGAAAAGCCCATCCCAGCCGCCTCTCAACCAGGTTTCTTGGTAAACTGCCGCGGTACGGAAACGGAGGCTGTATTCCCAGGCATTACCGGCTTCATGGAGGCCTCGTTTTCGTAGGAGTCATTTATTGGTCATGATTTACGCGTGAACAGAAAGGTTCCATGATAACTGCGAACCGCGGCACGGAAAGTCAGTAGTTCCAAATTTGGCTCATAAGGCGAGCGGCAGGTAAGTTTTTACCTGCCGCGTGATCGAAAATCCCAGCGAAGCCAATCCATTGGGCTGTCGATGGGTAAGTTCTCATCTGC
>CAMYJY010000273.1 GCA_947258835.1 uncultured Pirellulales bacterium | reverse complement strand
GGTCTCTGTATACCTCTTGTGACTGCGTCACATCGGTAGGCTTCGCCAACCGATGCCACCCCCACGTAAGCGCGTTTTGGACCACAACGGGTAATTCTACTTCGGTTTTATGCTCACGGAGCCACAGAGCCACGGAGAGAAAATCTTGCTTTCTCTGTGTCTCTGTGGCTCCGTGAGAAATAAATTCAAACGACTTGTGCTATCCATGCTGTCAGCCTCAGCCGGACGCTCTCTATCGCCCACCGGCTCATTTGCGGGGGGGCTTGGTAACCGCTGTGCATGAAATCACTCCTGGGGTTGGTTGGCGGTCTTGTCGCCTAGGCGTACAATAAAAGCCCCCACCGCATCTGCGACGCCAACACCTCTCTAGGGCTGGTCTATCTTTGCTACATTGTTGTGCTCATCACCGCTTTCGAAAATTGCTCGCCCTGTTGCTGGGAGGCATGTTTGCTGGTGGGGCTGCAAGTACCCAGGCCGAAGTCGTGGTGCTGGCCAATCGGACCACCCGGTCGCTGACCTTTACCCTGTTCCCGGCGGATGAGCCCTCGCGGAGTATGACCTTGCTCGCGGGGGATGCCCGGCCTGTGTTCTTTGAAACTTCCATCCGGATCCAATATGGCCAGGGACTGGCGCAGCGCAAGTTTCAGCTCGCACCCAGCAGTGCGTATTATTTTGGGCAGCGGCTGCTGGACGATACGCTGCAGCTGGAAAGGATTGGCCTGGGCGCCCACGACTACGGTGCACCGCTGGAAAAATCCAGCGCTCGGCGGCGCACGGACGAGCCCGCGGTGATTCCGGTCAAAATCCTGGTCGATGAAGATGAATTAACCCATCGGCGGATTTGGGAGGCGCGGCTGCGAAAGCGCGTGGCGGATGCCTCCGAGTTGCTGCTGAAGCATTGCGGTGTCCAGCTCAAAGTCGTGGCCGTAGCGACCTGGGAATCAGATGACAAGCAGCACGATTTTTCCCGCTCACTCCGTGAATTTGAACGGGAGGTGAAGCCGCGGCCAGCGGCGCTGGCGATTGGTTTTAGTAGCCAGTACAAACTCCAGCGGGGACGGATCCACTTGGGAGGTACCCGCGGGGTCCTGCACCCCTACATTCTCCTGAAAGAACGGGCCCGCACGATTCAGGAAACGGAACGACTGGAGCTGCTGGTCCACGAAGTGGGCCACTATTTGGGGGCCTCGCACAGTCCCGAACCAGGCAGCGTCATGCGGCCTCTCCTGTCGGGCGGGCAGCAGCGTCGCATTGATGCGCGGATTCAATTTGATCCAGTCAACACCCTGCTGATGAGTCTGGTAGGCGAAGAGATCCGCCACTACGGCGCTCGCAATATGTTGGAATTTTCCCCGGCGACCAAAAAACGCATGCTGGAGATTTATGGCGTGTTGCGGATTGCCCTGCCGAACGATCCGGCGGCGGCCCAATACGAGCAGATGATCACCCGCGCGGCCGCGCCCCCGCTGGTCGCCGACACGCAGCTCGTCTTGGGACAACTGATGCAGCTGGCCACTAGCCAGCAAGCCCCGACAAAACCTACGGCAGAAAACGCGGCGGACGCAGAGGTTCCGCATCCAGATGCACTGACGAACCTGTACGTGCGACGTGCGGCAAGCAGTGCGTTGCAAATCGATGCCAGTCGCCGTTTGCAAGCATTTTTGTTCGCCTTGGGGATTTTTGTCGACGATACCGACATGCTCCGCAAGTTTCCCTTGACGGCGACCCTAGTGCGTCTTGTCGAATCCGAGAGCGATCATCGCGCACGCGTCCGGCAAGTCAAAAAACTGACCATGCAAGGGCGGCGGGATTTGGCCAAGCACTTTTTTCTCTCCGCCCACGCCCGCCTGGTGATCGGAGCGGCGGCAGCGCAGGGCGTGGGGCTGGCCAAAGAGCTGCTGGACGCCCAGTATGGCACTGGCTTCAGCTATGCCGATATGGTGGCCAACCGGGCCGGTGTCATTTTTGCCGAACAGTTGCTGGCTAAAAATATTTCATTGAGCGAAGTGGCCAAGAATTTCCAGGTGGCCGACTATCTGCCGTCGATTGCCGACTTGGCCGAGGGCCTGCGGGTGGAGGCCCTCCAAGATCAGCTCGCTGAAACTGCGGAAAACAGCTTGCGGGCCGAGCTGAAGCGGATTGAAGCGCGCGTGCGGATGCTGCCGGCCTATCGGGAACAGCGAGCGGACCAGACGGAATCAGCGCGTGGTACAGACTATTGACCGGAGGTCCGGCAACTAGGATGATTCTATGGTGATGAATATCTTTCCGGGCTAAAAATTGAGGTTTCTGGTGCGTGCAGCGTGTGATTTTGGTCTGATTGGTCTGGCGGTGATGGGTGAAAATTTGGCCCTCAACGTCGAGAGCCGTGGCTATCGGGTGGCGGTCTACAATCGGACAACAAGCGTCGTTGATAAATTCATCGCCGGCCGCGCCGCTGGCAAGCAATTTGTCGGCTGCCATTCGCTGGCAGAGCTAGTGAACAACTTGGCTCGACCCCGCAAGGTCATGCTGTTGATCAAGGCCGGGCCGGCGGTGGATACCGTGATCGAGGCGTTGCTCCCGCTGTTGGAGCCTGGCGATATCATCATCGATGGCGGCAACACCTTTTATGCCGATACCGAGCGGCGGACCAAGTACGTGGAGCAGCAGGGATTGCTCTACTGCGGTACCGGCGTGTCCGGTGGGGAAGAAGGGGCTCTTAAGGGCCCGAGCATGATGCCCGGCGGCAGCCCTGCGGCCTGGGAGCACGTGCGGCCCATTTTTCAGGCCATCGCCGCTAAAGTCGGACCTCAGGCGGATATCCCGTGCTGCGAGTGGGTGGGCCCCCGAGGTGCCGGTCACTA
>CAMYJY010000272.1 GCA_947258835.1 uncultured Pirellulales bacterium | reverse complement strand
CAGTACGGACAGCTTTGCGACGTGCATGAAGACAACCTCTGGCGGCTGCGCCGCCCAGGTAGGCTGCGCCAACCTGGGCTACCCCCAGCCAGCCTAAGCCGGACGCTCTCGATAGCCCATCGGCTCATTTTTGTTTTTTTGCCTTGGTGAGGGATTCCGCACCCCAAGTGGTTTCCAACCGCCCACGGTCCACAACAATTTCCTCCCCCGGCTCTCCGCGGAGATTCACCAGCCGTACGCGGGGCAGGGCAGTGGCCAATTTTTCCCCGAGCACGCGATCGACGTAGCCCTGACTGGCCAGCGCAGCCAGTGGCTGCGGAGCCGGCGGCAGGCTAGATTTGAGCAGTACCAACTCCTCCGCGCCGAGCACCACGGCCAGACGGCCGGCAATGGCGTCGCTGGTGACCTGCCAGCTGGCGGGCAGGCGGTAGCCAGGCAGGTGGGGCTCGCTATGCCGCATCCAAGGAGCCACCCCAAAAATGGTGCAGGCCCGATCTCCCACTCGCTGACACAGCAGTCGATCGTCTTCCACCAGCGGAATCTCTGGCACGCGGTCATGGAGCAGGTGGGCGGTCACGGTCATCAGGTCCACGCAGATCCAGTGGGCGGCCACCTCTCCCAGGGGCTGCTGGGCGTGCCACTGGCGAATTGTTTCTACCAAGGGGCCACCGCCTGCCACCAGGACCTGGTGGGCCGGCAACTGGGGCCAGTTCCTTCAAACTTCCGCCAAGTTTGACGAGCCGAATCGGCAGGCGGTTCGCGGGGCAACTCGTTCGGCAGTGAGGTGGGCCAAGGCAATCGCGCAGGCTGCGCGACTGGCCTCCGGTCCAAGACGCTCGGCTAAGGAAACAACCTGGCTGGCCGAACAGGCCGCACCGACCAACTCCCGCAACAAAAACTCCCCCTGACCACTTAAAACAATTGTGGACGGCGGGCTCGGCATGTTGGCAAGTACCGTCTGCAAGGCCGCGTCCAGCCGCTCCAGCTGGGCCTGCCGCACGGCACGGGCCGCCCGCAGGGCGTCGGTGATGAAAAATGTTTGCGTGTCCGCACAAAGGCAGCGGGCCAGACGTGCGTGGGCCGCGGTTTTGGTCCGCGGTCGGCCGTCCGCGGTGTGGCAGTTGTGGGCAGCGGCGGGCAGCTCATCGAGCAGCAAGTACACATCCAGCGTGGTGGCAAACTGTTCTAATGCCAGCGGACAAGCCCCATCTTGCCAGGGAAGCTCGGTCACTAAGCCACAGAGTGGGCTGCGCTCAACGCCGGTATAAACCAGTTCACGACTCTGCAAGCGCTCGGTGTCGGTATGCCCCGTTGTGGTCGGCTGGCCGTGGTGCAGCGGAATCAGATCGCAAGTGGTCGAGCCTAAATCCAAGAGTAACCCCGGCGCATCATCACAATATCGAGCGGCAAAACTGGCCAGCACGTGCCAATTGCTGGCGGCTGTGAGGAGGGGCGCATGCCGTGCTTGGTTTGGCGCCACCAAGTCGCCCGAGCACTGATACACCAGCACCTCACGTCCTCCGGCAACTTCTTCCACGGCGGCCAGGATGGCTGCCACCCCCTCGGCCTTGGTGGTAAAGCAATCCGCCAATTCGCCGGTCATGGTAACGGCCAGGATGTCCGCGGGCGGAGCGGCTTCCATTGCGGCCCGCAGCGCGCCGGGCAACTCCTGGCACTGCTGCCACAGCGGAAAGGCCTCAGCCATAATCCAACCGGTGCTATGCGCAATTTTCAGATTCGCGCCACCGATATCAAATGCCAACACGGGTGTCATAGGCTAGTCAACTAGGCTGAGTAACAGATTTTCGGCAGTTTCTGAAAAAACGGCCGGAGGCCGTTCTTTCAGAAGTAAATTGAAATGATTCATGTATTTACCCGCTTAAACACTCCCTTTTTCCTTCCTGAGATGGCGGCCTCCGGCCGCTATCTCAGGAAGTGCCAAGATTGTGCCATCGGCTAAAAACTCCAGCGGCTGTTGCTGAAATTTGGGTACCATGGCCTCAGCTTCCACGCAGGCCACCATGGCCGCTGCCAGGTTGTCGGTTGTTGCCGCCCGCAATCCCACGTAGGACGTCGTGCAGCGCGGGTTGACCTCGATCAAAAAATCCTCGGTGCCATCCGGCGCCTCACCCAGCACGAGGTCCACGCCCACGTAACCGGTGGCTGCCGGTAGCGCGTCGAGTACGCGAGCGGCCAACCGCGTAGCGCGGGCAGTCAGTTCGATGTTGCCAAGGAGCGAACCACCCAAATAGGTTAAGCGATCGTCGCGACTCAGATGCTGGCGACAAACGGGTAGCGGAGTGCGACCACGCGACCCGCAGAGCAAGGCCACGCTTACCGGAATTCCCGGGCAAAAACGCTCCAGGCGACGGGCCCAGGGGTAGGGCGGGGGCTGATCCCGCGCACTTTCCAGCAGCAGGGTATGCTGCGAGCCGGCTCCGACTTCCGGTTTGAGGACGGCGGGGTAAGAAAAATCGTGGGGGAGTTTGGCGGCATCGGCTGCCAACACCACGGCCTCCGGAGTGCGTATGCCGGCCGCGGCACAAGCGGCCGCCGTGCGCGACTTGTTGGCCGTCAGCGCCACGAATTCCTCGCCAGGCCCGAGCAGCGTAGCGCCTGAGCGGGTGGCCAGCCGGGCGGCAGACAACAGGATATTATCAAATTCGGGGGCGACCAGGAGCGTGTAGTCCGCTGCCGCGGCCAGCCGCGCGAATTCTTCACGATGATCCTGGGCCGTGTACACGGGATGCACCTGACAGCCGTCCAGGACCAAATCATCCAGGCGAATATCGCGCAACACACTCACCTGGCAATCCTGGAGCGCGGCAAAATCTGTCGCCAACCCCACCAGCATGGCCGAGCCTTCCGTCAGGAGCGACCGGGGCAGCGCACCCGTTTCCTCCACCAGACCTCCACCGGTGATCCACTCATAGAGAAATAACCGCAATCAGAATATCCCCAGCTGGTCGCGGGCATCTTCGGTCATGCGGTCGGGGGTCCAGGGTGGGGCCATTACCAGCCGGACATCCACTTCGTTCACCTCTTCCAGACGGCTCACAAAATCCTTAGATTGACCGAGGAGCTGGGGACCGGCCGGGCAGGCCGGGCTGGTCATGGTCATTTCCACCTCAACATCGGATTTTCCATCTGACGTTTCCGTAATTTTAATTTCGTAGATCAGCCCCAAGTCCACAATATTGACGAACAGTTCGGGGTCGATTACCTGTTTTAGTGCTTCACGCACGGTATCTTCGGCGAGGGGCATATCTTTAGCTCTGGGAGGGGGCACAGGGTAGGTGGACGCGCGAGACTACAGGATAACAAATCAGGTTGGTGGGATTCAAGCACGGGTTGGGCAGGCATTCTGGGTCCTGTTGGGATCGTCCGTGGGGCTTCACGATCGACTTTGGTGCAGGGCAATTTACTTCTGAAAGAACGGCCCCCGGCCGTTTTTTCAGAAACTGCACTTTAGGCGTTGGGCAGATGAGAACTTACCCATCGACAGCCCAATGGATTGGCTTCGCTGGGATTTTCGATCACGCGGCAGGTAAAAACTTACCTG